>JBJEQL010000228.1:0-10570 GCA_051881735.1 Oscillospiraceae bacterium | reverse complement strand
CAGCGATACCTGAAATAGTTTTTTTCATGTTCATTTTGTTTTCCTCCATATATACTTGGCGGTCTTGATTTTTACTAATCCGCCATTTTCATAGCTAATTATAACATTTTAATATAAAATAAACAACCGCCAAACTGAATAAAATAATTTTATTTTTTTAGTAGTTTTTACAAATCGCAATGGAAAATTTTATGTTGTTGTTACCGATTGTATAAAAGTCTTTCAGATTTACATTCTGAAAACAGAAAACCGCCCGAACAAGATCCGAGCGGTTTTGGATTCGCAAATAAAATTCTGATAGATCAGATTACTTTCTCTTCTTTGCAGCAACTGCAGCAGCGCCAGCAACAGCCATTACAGAAAGGATAACAGCAGCAGATGTGTTGCCTGTTTCTGTTGAAGTTGTTTCTGTTGTTGTAGCAGCATCTGCAGTTGAGAAGCAGTATGCCTTACCTGTTGCATCATCAACAAAGTTGATAGTAGCCTGAGGGCCGTCTGCAAGAGAATAATCAGCAGACTTAACAATTACGTTCTGAACAGAGAAGCAAAGGCCGCTGTCGCCAAGACCTGCAATAGCATCCTTGGAAAGCACGAATTCGAGAGTTGTGTCGCCTTCACGAACGCAGATCCATCCGTCTGTCTTAGCTGTGATAGAATCACTTGTGCAGTATTCAACTGTCTGGGAAGCCCAGCTGTTGTCATAGTTGATAGGGTTAACAAGGAACTGGTCTGCAAGACCATAAGGATTCTGTGTTTCAACAGTAAGAACGATCTTAACGTCGCCGCCTACTGCTTCCAGATCAGCCTTTGTGATTCCCTTACCGGTAGAAGTCCAGGAACCGGGATACTCAGAGTCGATCTCAACTGTTGTTGCAAAAGCGCTTATAGCCATTGTGGTTACTGCAATTGCTGCAGCTGCAACAGCTGCAATGATCTTTTTAAGTTTCATGGTTATTACCTCCAATAAATTTGCCGATTATTATCGGCGAAATAATTTTGCAATTTCATTATAACATTTTAGGAGGTTTTTTACAACACTCATAGTCTATAATTATTTTTTTGAAATTTTGTTACATATCTACAAACTGTCCCTTTCTTAAACGTTTTCTTAACATTATTTCAAAAATCATGTCCGCATAAACGCAAAAGAAAAACCGCCCGGAAAAACCGAACGGTTTGAAATTTCAGAAGTTAAGAAATTACTTTCTCTTCTTTGTAGCAACTGCAGCAACGCCTGCAACAGCCATTACAGAAAGGATAACAGCAGCAGATGTGTTGCCTGTTTCTGTGGAAGTTGTTTCAGTTGTTTCTGTTGTTTCTGTTGTTTCAGTTGTTTCTGTTGTTGCAGCTTCAGCTCCGCCGAGGCCGGAAACTGTGAATGTAACCTTGATGCTGGAAGCAACAGCAGTTGCCTGATTTACACCGGGATCATCCTTGCTTGTGCCGTACTGATTGTAGATTTCAATTCTGTAGTTGCCCTTTTCTTCGATATCGCCGTAAACGATCTTAGCTGCATCAAAGCTGATAGCTGCACCGTCAACTTCAACGCTGTCAAGAACAGCTGTAGCTTCAGGGCTGCCTGCGAACATACCCTCGATGTCGATTACGAATACGCCGAAATCAACAGCGCCTGCAACAGCAGTAGATTCGATAGTGTATGTGCCGTCACCTGTTACCTGAACAGAGCTATCCCAGTCCTGAGCAGCCCATGCTGTGTCAGCGAATCCAAGCTTTGCTGTGTACTCTGCTGCAAATGCGTTTACAGCCATTGTTGTAACTGCTACTGCAGCTGCTGCGATTGCAGCAACGATCTTTTTAATTTTCATGATAGTTTCCTCCATAAATTTAATTCTTCTCATCTATTTTCTATTCCGATGAGCTTAAACTTATTATACAACATTCATCAAATAAAATCTATATCAAAACTGCAAAAAATAATATCGTTTTCATTATGCTATTTTTACAAAAAAATAAAACCGTTCGGGAGCTTTCCCGAACGGTTGGTAACTGTGCTTAAAGTTGATTTCCTGTTTTAATTACTTGGAAGCCTTCTTAGCAACTACTGCTGCAGCAGCGAGAGCTACAGGGATAACTGCGAGAGCGATAGGAGAGTTGCCTGTTTCAGGGTTACCTGCTGTTTCGTCAGCAGCATTGCCTTCGTCTGCTGTGGTGTCATCAGTATCAGTTGTATCATCGGTATCGTCAACATCATCAACATCAGCAACATCGTCAGTATCGTCGATTTCATCAGTATCATCAACATCAGTTGTATCGGTTACTTCAGAATCGGTAAGCTCTTCTTCATCTGCCTCAACAGGTGCAGCGCAAACTGTAAGGCTGAGCATAGAAACTGCCATTGCACAAGCTGCGATCGCAGCAAGAATCTTCTTCATTTTCATTGTTGTTTCCTCCATTTTAGTATTAGTTTTATAATCACCACAACCATTATTACTGTGATTATGCTGATATTATAACATAGTCTGCCCAAAAATCAAAGCATTATTCTGACGTATTTTTTTTGAATTTCCCGACTTTTTTTAAGCAAATTATCCAAAATCATGAATCTACGGCGAAAATCTGATTAAAATTTGGTTACAAAGGTTAAAATAGTGTAATATTCCAAAACGTTTACATTACAATTTGTATAATATTCAGATATTTAATTATTTGTATATACTTGCGCCCGTTGCGCATAGCATTTACTCTCTGTTGAAAAATATATTAATATTACGACTCCAAAATTATTGACAATTATACTGTTATGTGATATAATATAAAGTTAACAAAATCATTAATTAAGACATATCCTCAATTATATTATACAAGGGAAAGCAGGTTTTATCCCTTAATTCTAAGCCTTTTTATTTGCTTTGCAGCAAAATTATCCAAACAATATAGAAACTGGATATCGATTTTGTGCATCTATACAAAAAATGTTTTTTTGAGCCAAAACTGTTGACGTAGCAGAACTTATGGTTTATAATAATAACGATGTTAGAATTCTTCTAATTCTATTTAAAATGTTTAACATCCGTTTTGTTGTCTCCTTTCTTTTGTTCTACACATATTTATTTTATTTCATCTTATTTTCCGCAGGACTCGTTGTCCTGCATTTTTTTTGCAATTTTTTCTTATAAGCATAGGTCATGCTTGATTTTTTCTATAAATTATGGTATAATATGAGCGATATTTTTTAAAATCTACGGGAGGATAAAAGCTTATGCCAAAAAAACCTTTTTATATTACGACCCCGATATACTATCCCTCGGGAAATCCTCATATCGGACATTGCTACACAACCGTTGCCTGCGACACGATCGCACGATATAAGCGTATGCAGGGTTATGACGTTATGTTCCTCACCGGAACGGACGAGCATGGTCAGAAGATCGAAGAAAAAGCAAAAGCTGCCGGAATTACTCCGAAACAGTATGTTGACGATATCGTTGTAACTTTCAAAAAGCTCTGGGAATGCATGGGTATCAGCTATGACCGCTATATCCGCACGACCGATGACTACCATGTTGAAGCTGTACAGAAGATCTTCAAGGAGCTTTACGACAGAGGTTACATCTACAAGGGCGAATATGTCGGAAAATACTGTACTCCGTGCGAAAGCTTCTGGACAGAATCTCAGCTCGTTGACGGAAAATGCCCCGAATGCGGAAGAGATGTCATTGAAGCCAAGGAAGAAGCTTACTTCTTCAAGATGTCACCATTTGCCGACAGAATTGAAAAACTGCTCACCGAAACCGATTATCTCCGCCCTAAGACAAGAGCAACTGAGCTTGTAAACAACTTTATCAAGCCCGGGCTTGAGGACCTCTGCGTTTCAAGAACAAGCTTCAAGTGGGGAATCCCTATCACATTTGACCCCGACCACGTTGTTTATGTATGGATAGACGCACTTTCCAACTATATTACTGCTCTCGGCTATGAAAACAGCGCTCATGACGACTATGATAAGTTCTGGCCTGCTGATGTTCACATGGTTGCAAAGGATATCATGCGTTTCCACGCTATAATCTGGCCTGCAATGCTTATGGCACTCGATCTTCCGCTTCCGAAGCACCTTGCAGTTCACGGCTGGATAACCTTCAACGGACAGAAGATGAGCAAATCGCTCGGAAACGTTGTTGACCCATTCATTTTGAGCGAGCGTTACGGTGCAGACGCTATCCGTTATCATATCATGCGTGAAATGGCACTCGGCGCTGACAGCGCATTCTCAAACGAGATCATGATAAACCGTATCAACTCCGATCTTGCAAACGGTCTTGGCAACCTTGTTTCGAGAACTGTTGCAATGACGCTCAAATATTTTGACGGAACACTTCCGACCGAAAAGCAGAGCGGCGAATTCGATGACGAACTCATCGCAGAAACGACTTCACTCCTTGCAAAGGTTGATGAATGCATTGAAAACACACGTCTTCAGGACGCACTTATCGCAATTTTCAAGGTCGTATCACGCTCCAACAAGTATATCGACGAAACAACTCCGTGGATACTTGCAAAGGACGAAGCTAACAAGCCAAGACTTGCGGCAGTCCTCTATAATCTGCTTGATGCAATAAGAATCATCTCCGCTGTGCTTAATCCGTTTATGCCTGCAACAATGCCGAAGGTTTGGGAACAGATCGGCGCATCAGCTGACGATGTCAAGTATGAAAACCTCGATAAATTCGGCGTTCTTCCTGCAAATGTAACCGTTAAGAAGGGTGACCTCCTCTTCCCGAGAATTGACGTTGAAAAAGAAATTGACGAGCTTAACGCTCTTATCAAGTCAAACGAACCTGCTGAAGAAGAGAACACGAATGTCCTTCCGCTTTCCGATATTATCTCAATTGATGATTTTGGCAAGGTTGACCTCCGTGTCGCAGAAGTAAAGGAATGTGAAAAAGTTCCGAAAGCAAAGAAGCTGCTCAAACTCCAGCTTGATGACGGAATGGGCGGCAGACAGGTCGTATCGGGAATTGCAAAATGGTATCAGCCGGAAGACCTTATCGGAAAGAAAGTTATCGTCGTGGCTAACCTTGCACCTGCAAAGCTCTGCGGAGTAGAGAGCGAAGGCATGATCGTCGCAGCCGATGTCGGAGAAGACGCAAGAGTTATCTTTATAGATAAAGACGTGCCGAACGGCTCAAAGCTGAGATAAAATCTAATGCGTAATTCGTAATGCGTAATGCGTAATTATTGCGAAAACAACGTATGTCGTTAAAACCGCAAAGCGGACTAAAGTTTAGGTCAAGCCTTTTTAAAGGCTTGCAGGGGTCAAGGGGGCAGCGCCACCTTGTCGCTTCCGCAGAAGCGAAACTCCCTAAACCATAGCGCAACGCTTGCAGCAATAGCATAAAAAAGAATAGCTATAAAAAGCGCAATTCAATCAAAAAGGTAAAACAGAGAATGAGAAATCACTTGTTAAACCAAAAAATTGAATTGCGCTTATTCTTTTTTTCTAAGATAAGCTTTCCTCGGGGATAAAACGTAAGAAGCGAAGCGCCGAGCGTTTTGACCCGACATCGTATGAACAGCTATGCAAGATTGTAGTTTATCCGTGTATAGCTTTAAATACAAAGTCGAAGCGCAAACACACGCACTTCGTTTGTGTGTTTGCGCTCCGAGGAAGGTTTGCTTTAAGAAAATAGAATAAGCGCAATTCACACTAACGGTTTAACAAGTTTTTCGGTATCAAACTTGTTTTCTTTTTCGTTTCTTTATGTGAATTGCGCTTTTTATTTGTTAAATTTTCGGCTTGACGCTAAAAGCATTGCACTAAAGTTTTAGGAGTTTCGCTCTTGCGAGAGCGACAAGGTGGCGCTGCCCCCTTGACCCCTGCCACCCTTTAAAAAGCGTGGACGTAAATTTTCGTCCACTTCGCGGTTTTAACGACAAATGTTAGCGTTCAATAATTACGTTTTAATCATACTTCTGTTCAAGCTTTGCCGTTATCTCAAATGTTGTTACTTCTTCTGTAACCGTTTTTCTATAAACGGTGAGGGTCACTTCTTCTCCTGCTATCTTTTCATCGATAACTTCCATGACCGAATCAAGGTCATGGACAGGCTTTCCGTCTATCTTCGTTATAATATCATACGGCTGCAGGTCTTTTGTTGCGATATCACAGGTCGGGTCAACTTCCATCACACAGAGTCCTTCTTCAACGCCGTAGCTGTCTGCAACATCTCCTGTCATCGCAATAAATACTATACCGAGTCTTGCTCTTCCGGGGACATATCCGTTTGCGATAAGGTCTTCCGCAATCGGAACTGCGTCGTTTATCTCAATAGCAAAGCCTATTCCGTCATATACAAGGTGGTCAAGTCCACCAACTGATATGCCTATGACCTGACCATACATATTGACAAGTGCGCCGCCCGAATTTCCGGGATTAAGCGCAGCGTCTGTCTGGATACAATTGAGCGTTCCGCTTGAAGAATAGTCGGTATCGATCTCTCTGCCGAGGGCGCTGACATACCCGAAGGTTATAGAATTTTCAAGACTTCCGCCTGCGCCGATAACGGCAACCTGCTCACCGAGAACAACCTCGTCCGAGTTGCCTATCTCCGCAGAAACAAGGTCATCTGCTTCTATTTTTACAACGGCGATATCCTGCTTTCGGTCTATTCCTACAAGCTTCGCTTCAAACTGACGTCCGTCATTAAGCTGTGCTTTAAGCTGCAGAGCCTCATCGACAACATGTGCATTTGTAAGTATATATCCATCGCTCGAAAGGATAATTCCCGAGCCAAGCGAAGTCATCTTATAGGGCGTATCGTTATAAACTCCGATAAGCACCTGTGACGGCATAACTTTTTTTGCAACGCCCTCAGTCGTAAGCAGGCCGGTTTCTTCATCTGCATAGTATTTTTCTTCAAGCACCGGCTTAGGGGAAGTCGGAATGGTTATCTGGACACGTTTAGCGTCTTTATCGGTCTTTTTTTCATTCGCTGTCTGTGTTTCAAGCGAGCTGAACGAATTTTCTTTTTTAGTCTTATCAAAATCTGCAGATTTCTTCGCAACAACAAATGACAAGACAACTATTGTGACAAACATTACTGAGATAAGCGTGATAATTACTGCCGTCCACGCAGCCGAAAGGCGTTTTTTCTTTGGCGGCTGCATTGGCTTCGGCACATAATTCGGAGCATAATATCCGCCGTTCGGATAACCGTTCGGCGGCGGTGGATATGCTCCGTAAGGGTATGGTGGGGGAGTCATATTCTGCTGAGGGTTCCCGACCTGCTGAGGTGGTACTGCATAAGGCTCCTGCTGCGGAATATCATTCCGAACAGGCTCCTGTTGGGGCGTTTGATTTGTAACATTTGAATCGGGCATAGCTCCAGCGTTCTGTATGGGATCCGATCCAGGCTGAGATGTTATTTCACTCTCGGGGACATTGGGATTTTCTGGGTTCCGGTTGCTGTTAAACTCGTCCAAGTTGATCCTCCTTAAAATAAAACGCACAATTACGCCGCATCGGAAATTCCCCGATACAAAATTCCATAATTGTGCGGTATGGTCATATTCTTATTTCAAATTCGACAAAGCTGTCGGGTTCGCTGCGGACAAGAATTTTTCCCTCATGCAGCTTTACAATGGAACGGACGATGGAAAGTCCGAGTCCAACGCCTGTTTTGTCGATACCTCTTGAAGCGTCTGCTTTATAGAAACGGTCAAATACCTTCGATATCTCGTTCGCTTTAAGGCCCTCACCGCTGTTTCTTATGCGGATAATGGACGTATCATCCTTTGATTCGAAAGAGAATTCTATATATCCGCCTTCATCAACGAACTTGACTGCATTCTCGACAAGGTTATAAATGACCTGCTGCATAAGATCAGCATCGGCGTTGATCATAAACCTTCCGTGGTCTATGCCTCTGATCTCGACGTGCTTGGCGTCAATACGCTTTTCAAACATAAGCACAGTCTTGACAAGTATCGGCATAAGGTCGAATACTTCCTTGGTCATTTCCATTTCGCCGTCTTCGTATTTTGAGATATTGAGCATTGAACGGACAAGTCTTGCAAGTCTGTCTATCTCCTCGGAAACGATATTCAGGTAGTATTTATGCTTTTCCTCGGGTATCGTTCCGTCAAGGATCCCATCAACAAAGCCGCCGATAGTTGTCATAGGTGTTCGCAGCTCGTGTGAAACGTTGGAAATAAAGCTTTTGCGGTTTTCCTCGGTCGCTTCGAGTGAGCTTGCCATTTCGTTGAGCGAATTTGCAAGGAAGCCGAACTCGTTATCCTCGGGAACATAAAGCTTTTCGGAAAAATCTCCGTCACCGAAACGCTTTGCAGCGAGCGTCATTTCCTTTACAGGAGTCATCAGATGCTTTACTGCCGCATAGATCGCAGCGAACACAAGCACAAGCACTATAACCGAAACTATCGCAAGCGTTATAATAAGCTTTGTGAGATACTGCTGAAGCGGCGTATCCGAAAGCTTTGAAAAGAGGTAATACTCATTTCCTGCCGCTTCGAATTTATAAACAAGGTTAAAAACAGTACTTGGATAAAAATGATCCAGACTTGAAAGCTCAAAAAAGCCGTCTTCATCGACCTTGTTCAATGTTTCTTCCCCGATTTTTCTCCCTGTATGAGAACACGGCGGTGCCTCGGAGCAAACCAAAGCAACGCCGTTTGAATCTGTTAATGTAAAAACTATCTCTGTTGTATCGGTCATATTCAAATACATATTGTTAAGATAATCGGTGCTGACCGCTCCTGCCGAATCGATAGCAAGCTTTGTTGCAGTCATGACCGAATCGGTATTTGTAACGAGGTAGGTTTTCTTATCGTTCTTATAGAACTCAGATGAAATAACGATAAGAACGACCGCAACGCAGACAATAGCCGAAGAGATAATAGCAGCGCACAGAGTAAAAAACTCGGAGAATATGCTTTTACGCATTTTCTTCCTCAGCTTCGAACTTGTAGCCTACGCCCCAAACTGTCTTGAGCGCCCACTTGTCCGAAACATTTTCAAGCTTTTCACGAAGACGCTTGATATGAACGTCAATGGTACGAGAGTCGCCGTAATATTCAAATCCCCAAACTTCATCGAGGAGCTGATCTCTTGTATAAACACGGTTCGGGTTAGATGCAAGATAGAAGAGGAGTTCGAGCTCCTTCGGAGGAGTATCCATAACCTTTCCGTCAACACGAAGCTCATATCTTGTCATATTTACAACGAGCTTGTCATAGCGAACTTCCTTGACTTCGGTTTCTGTGCTGCCCTGTCCGATACGTCTTGAAATAGCCTTGATTCTAGCGATAACTTCCTTTGTATCAAATGGTTTAACGATATAATCGTCTGCACCGAGTTCAAGACCGAGAACCTTATCGAAGGTTTCGCTCTTTGCAGTTATCATAATGATCGGAACATTGGATTTTTTACGGATCTCACGGCATACCTGCCAGCCGTCAAGTTCAGGAAGCATAATATCAAGCAGGATAACATCAGGCTTTAAAGCATTGAACTTAATAAGTGCTTCATCGCCGTCATGAGCGACAATAACACCATATCCTTCCTTCTCGAGATAGAGCTTCAGAAGCTCGCAGATATTATTATCGTCATCGACAACCAAAACCTTTCCGAGTGACATAATTATTTCCTCCTATCATTTTTTCAAATCTATTTCTGAAAATCATCGCAAAATTGATTGCAAAAAAGATTATACTACTTATTGCTAATTATAGCAAATATATCCATACAGTATATAAAACTTTTGTGAACAAATCATTTCCTAATTGTAAATTTCATAAATACATAATGGAATTTTGTAAAAATAATAAAAAAATGTTCATTTTTGAGGTTTAGCTCGTCAAATTACTTCTTTTAAGATAAGGTAAGCCATTGTCGCAATGGATTTAGCCTCAACAAAGTTCCTGTCGACCTTGTAATTACCCTCAATGAGCATATTTCTGAGCTCGGAAACACGTTCAAAGCCTTTAAGCGCTTCCTGCATATTCGGAATTACGAAGTAGGACTTCTGCATGATATGACGTATCTCGGTGCGAATTCCGGACGGTATCTCAGGAGCATTGGGGTCGATATCAAAATCAGCCGTTTCAAGGCTTTCAAGCGGAGTATCGTTATTTTGCATTTTCTCTGCAATGGAAAGTGCAGCCTGTCTGCCGAAAACAAGCGCTTCAAGCAAGGAGTTTGAAGCAAGGCGATTGTTGCCGTGAACGCCGGTATGTGAACACTCACCGACAGCATAAAGTCCGTCAACAGTCGTCTGGGAATGCGTGTTTACATTTATTCCGCCCATCAGATAGTGCTGGCAGGGATAGATCGGGATCCTGTCTGTGGTCATATCAATGCCCTGTTCGAGCAGATATTTATATATCATCGGGAAACGAGCCGTGATGAACTCGGGATCCTTATGTGAAATATCGAGGTAGAAATCGTCTGAATTTGTTCTGCGGCTTTCGCTTATTATAGAATGTGAAACAACGTCACGGGGAGCAAGCTCCAGACGTTCATCATAATTCTGCATAAAGCGTTCACCGTCGCAGTTGAGCAGATATGCGCCCTCACCGCGAACAGCTTCGGAAA
>JBJEQL010000227.1:0-10573 GCA_051881735.1 Oscillospiraceae bacterium | reverse complement strand
TCGGAACTCCCGAATTCATAATATGCGGACTCGGAAACCCCGGCTCGGAATATGAACACACTCGCCACAACGCAGGCTTTATGGCAATAGACGCACTTGCAAAGAAACACGGCTTCGAAGTCAAAAAGCTTAAATTCAAGTCGCTTACAGCTGTGGCTTCGATCGACGGCGTAAGCTGCCTTGTGATGAAGCCATCAACATTTATGAACAACAGCGGCGAAGCTGTCGTTGAAGCGATGAATTTCTACAAAATTCCCATTGAAAAAGTTATAATATGTTATGACGACATAAGCCTTGAACCGTCAAAGCTGCGCATACGCAGAAAAGGCTCGGACGGCGGTCATAACGGCATAAAATCCATAATATACCTTTCGGGCAAGGACACTTTCCCTCGCATAAAGCTCGGCGTAGGAGCAAAGCCGAACAAGGACTATGACCTTGCAGCGTGGGTGCTTTCACGCTTCACCGATGATGAGATGAAGCTCATGAACGAGGGCACGGAAAAAGCCGTAAAATGCATTGAGCTTATGGTCAATGGCAAAACCGACGAAGCAATGAACAAATATAATTCGTAATGCGTTTCTTCAATGCGTAATTCGTAATGCTTAATGCGTAATTATAAATCTGCAATCAGCTTGTGTTTCCGAATTATTTACAAAAATCAATCAAATTGCGTTTATACGGGACGGGAAACCCGTCCCCTAAATTACATGATCTTTTTATGCGATAAATTGTGCGCTCATCGGGCGGATATAGAATCCGCCCTACGGTTTTGCGGTGAATTTTCGGAACAGCGAAGCCAAATTACGCATTACGAATTAAAAAACGCTTCCCCATAAATCGACTTCTTTATTAAAAGGCAGGAAACAATGGCTAATTTGATTTTCACTAAGGCAATTGAAAAACTTGATCTTTACAAAGACCTGAAACTCGCAGCGGAACGCCGTGAATCGCCGGTTTGTGTAACGGGCGTTTCGGGTATTCATAAAGCACAGCTTGCAATGGGGCTTTACAACTATTCCCCTATGCTTATAATATGCGAGGACGAGGCTTCGGCAAGGCGAATGTCCGATGATATCAATGAAATGTCGGGCGAGATATGCAGCTTTGTATATCCTGCAAAGGATTTCACCTTTACAGATGTTGAATCGGTATCAAGAGAATATGAGCATACACGACTTGGCATCCTTACCGGACTGCTTGACAACTCCATACGTTTTGTATGCGCATCAGTTGAAGCGGTAATGCAGAGGACAATGCCGCCTGAGGTGCTTAAACGGCGTATTGTCAATATCAGCAAGGAAAATCCTGTTGACACGAAGCAGCTTGCTCAAAGTCTTATTGCGGCAGGCTACACACGCTGCGATACCGTTGACGGAGTTTCACAGTTTTCGATAAGGGGCTCGATCATCGATATTTTCCCTGTTCAGGAAACTGCGCCTGTGAGAATTGAACTTTGGGGCGATGAGATCGACACCATTTCCTATTTCGACACGGAAACACAGCGCCGCACAGACCAGATAGAATCAATAAGCATATCTCCTGCCTGCGAAGTCATGTTCGACAGCGCTGAAGACTTTATTGAAAAGCTTTCTGCTCTTTCAAAATCTGCAAGAGGCAAACACGCCGATGCGATAAAAAGCTGCCTTAACCGTGATATCGACCGCTTAAATACAGGACTTTCACTTGGAAATATTGACAAATATATATCACTTGCCTACGATATCCCCGGTGAGCTGTTCGATTACCTTGACCCTGAAAACAGCATTATAATTTTCAGCGAATACAAAAATTGCATTGAAAAGATAAAGCCCGTTCTGGCACAACATTCCGAGGATATCAAGCTTCTGCTTGAACAGGGAGAACTTTGCAAGGGGATCGGCGGATTTATGCTTGAACAAGGCGAGCTTTCACAGCGTACAGAGCCGTTTTTCCGTGCATATATGAACACATTTATGCGTTCGAGCGATGATATCCGCTTCAAGCGAATGCTTTCGGTAACTGCAAATATATTCGCTCCGTGGGGCGGTGAGATCCGTCAGCTTATAGAAGATCTGCGCAGCTTCATCTCGTCGGGATATTCTGTTATCGTCAAAGCAGGTTCGGAAAAAACGCTGCCTATTATCGCACAGGATCTGCGTGACGAGGGTATCTCCTGCGATATTCTGACCGAAAACTCCGAGCTTGTACCTAAGCACGTTCTCCTTATGACCGGCAGTACAAGTTCGGGTTACGATTACCCCGATATAAAAACAGCGCTTATCACTCAAGCCCGTGCCATGAATTCCTCACGCCGCAAGAAGCGCTTCAAAAAAGGTGCAGACATAAACTCTCTTGCCGATATTGCGCCCGGCGACCTTGTTGTTCATTCCGAATACGGGATCGGACGTTTCAAGGGCATTGAAAAGATCGAACTTGAAGGCATAACAAAGGACTATATCACTATCGAATATGCCGATTCTAAGCAGCTTCACGTTCTTGTAAGCCAGCTTGATATGATCTCACGCTACATCGGACCTCGTGATGATTCAAACGTAAAACTTAGCAAGCTTTTCTCGGGCGATTGGCAGAAAACACGCAGCCGTGTACAGAAGGCTGTAAAGGATATGGCGGAAGAGCTTACGAAGCTTTATGCTATCCGTTCGCAGTCGAAGGGTTTTGCATTCTCGGGAGAATGCGACTGGCAGCGTGACTTTGAAGAGCGTTTCCCCTACTCCGAAACGGACGATCAGCTCCGCTGTATCCAAGAAATAAAAGAGGACATGGAAAAGCCGATACCGATGGACAGACTGCTCTGCGGAGATGTCGGCTTCGGCAAAACAGAAGTTGCATTCCGTGCTGCGTTCAAATGTATGCTCGACAGCAAGCAGTGCGTTCTTCTTGCGCCGACGACCGTTCTTGCATGGCAGCACTATCAGACTGCAATAAAGCGCTTTGAACATTTCCCGATGAAAATACAACTTCTCTCACGTTTCCGTTCCAAAAAGGAACAGGAAGAGATAATAAAGGAACTTCGCAGGGGCGATATTGACATGATAATCGGAACGCACCGCCTTGTTCAGAAAGACGTGAAGTTCCGTGACCTCGGTCTTGTTATCATTGACGAGGAGCAGCGATTCGGTGTTGCACATAAGGAACGCTTCAAGGAAGCTTTCGCAGGAGTGGACGTTCTGACACTCTCCGCTACGCCTATCCCGAGAACGCTCAATATGGCGATGAGCGGGATCCGTGATATGAGCGTAATCGAAGAACCGCCTATCGACCGCCACCCCGTTCAGACTTATGTTATCGAGCATAATGACGGAGTTATAGCACAGGCAATTACAAAGGAACTTCGCCGAGGCGGTCAGGTCTACTATATCCACAACCGCATTGAAACGATTGAATCCTGCGCTGACAAGCTTGCGAAGCAGCTCCCCGATGCACGAATAGGCATTGCTCACGGCGCTTTGACCGAAGAGCAGCTTTCCGATATATGGCAGCAGCTTTTGGAGCATGAAATTGATATCCTTGTCTGCACAACGCTTATCGAAACAGGCGTTGATGTACCGAACGTCAACACGCTTATCATTGAGGACGCTGACAGGCTCGGACTTTCGCAGCTTTATCAGCTCAGAGGCCGTGTAGGACGTTCCAACCGTCGTGCGTTTGCATACTTCACCTTCCGCAAGGGCAAAGTCCTCACCGAGATCGCCGCAAAACGTCTTGACGCTATCCGTGAATTCACGCAGTTCGGCAGCGGCTTCCGCATTGCGATGCGTGACCTTGAAATAAGAGGTGCAGGCTCGATCCTCGGCGGAAAACAGCACGGCCACATGGAAGCTGTCGGCTATGATATGTATATTCAGCTCCTCAACGAAGCTATCGCCGAGCAAAAGGGCGAACTTCCGCCGCAGAAGCCGGGCGAATGTGTTGTCGATGTACGTCTTGACGCACACATTCCCGAAACTTACATCGAAAGTCTTTCTGCAAGACTTGATATATACCGCAAAATTGCACGTCTTCAGACCAACGAGGACAGCCTTGAGCTTATCGACGAGCTTATCGACCGTTTCGGAGATCCACCTCGTTCGGTTCAGGGCCTTATCACCGTTGCGCTGTTACGAAACAAGGCAAGCTCAATGGGCATCACCGAGATTCGCTGCCGAGGAGAAATTCTCTATTTCTATATCGTATCCGCAACACTTGAACAGATACAAGCAGTCGTTGCGGAGTATAAAAACAGAGTGACCGTCAACGGCTCGGATAAACCTTTCATCGCCGTAAAGCTTAAATCGGGCGACAAACAGCTTGATATTATGGAAAATGTTGTTGATATTCTTTTCAAGAACGCAGAAAAGAGGGACGAATAAATGAGATTAATGCATCTTTCCGATCTGCATATAGGCAAGCGGCTGAATGAATTTTCCTTGCTTGACGACCAAAGCTACATCCTTGACGAGATACTCCGCATCACAAAGGAGCAGACGCCCGATGCGGCGGCTATCGCAGGCGATATTTACGATAAATCAACGCCGTCAGCCGAGGCTGTGGCACTTTTCGACAGCTTTATTTCAAGGCTTGCGGAAATTGTCAAACCGATCTTCGTTATCAGCGGAAATCACGACAGCGCCGAACGCCTTGCATTTGGTTCAAGCCTTATGCAGACAGCAGGCGTGTATTTCTCCCCCGTATATGACGGAACTACCGAACCTGTAAAAGTCGACGACGAATTCGGCACGGTAAATATTTATATGCTGCCGTTTATACGTCCGTCCGATGTGCGCAGATTTTATCCCGAAGATGATACCGAAAGCTTTGACAGCGCATTTAAAGCAGCCGTTGCACATCTTGATATCGATAAAAACGCACGGAACGTTATCATCGCCCACCAGTTCATAACAGGCGCTGCGCAAGGCGGATCGGAAAGCGTTTCGGTCGGCGGACTGGACAACATTTCCGCCGAAGTCTTTACGCCGTTTGATTATGCTGCGCTTGGACATATTCACAACAAGCAGAACATCACTTCCGAGCAAATTCGGTACAGCGGAACCCCACTGAAATATAGCTTTTCCGAAGCGAATGACGAAAAGACAGTAACCTTTGCAACCATCGGAGAAAAGGGCAAGCTTTCAATAAATGAAGTTCCTCTCAAACCAATTCGTGATATGCGTGAGATAAAGGGAACGTATATTGAGATTACAGATAGGAAATTCTACGATAAATTCAACCGTGAGGATTACATTCACGTTACACTTACCGATGAAAACGACATTCCCGAAGCAATCGGGCGGCTTCGTGCAGTCTATCCGAATATAATGAAGCTTGATTATGACAATAAACGAACAAGAGAAAACCGCATGACCGAAAACCTCGCAGACGAGATACAGCGTACACCGAACGAGCTTTTTGCGGAATTCTATCAGAACTGCAATAACTCCGAGCTTTCCGAGGAACAAAAAAACTATCTTGACGGAGTTATAAAAGAGATTTGGAACTGATAAAAAAGTGTGGAGTTTGGAGTGTGGAGTGTGAAGTTTGGAATGTGTAAAGTGGAATTGAGGTGTCTGATTCGCAGACGGATTTTTCACTTTTCACTATCAACTTTCCAAATCGATAAAACTCCACACTCCACTCTCAACACTCCACACTCCAAACTCCACACTTCAAACTTATACAAAACTGCCCTGAAATGAACCGAATCATTTCAGGGCAGTTTTCATGTTATTTTTCATCAACCAGCGTAAAGTCCACGCGGCCTGTCGGGACGCTCGCTCCCGAACATATTACCTTTACTTTATCTCCGACAGAGTAAGCAGGCTTTCCATTGTTCGTTATAGTGAACTTTCCGTTAAACTCATAATTTCCATTTTTGAGCGTTTCAATAGCTACCAGTCCCTCAACGGTATTCGACAGCTCAACAAAAAATCCAAACTCTGTCACGGAAACGATAAGTCCTTCAAATTCTTCACCGAGGTGCGAATGCATATACTCTGCAATATAGCAGTCATCACACTCACGCTCTATTCTCATTGCTGTAAGCTCGCAAGCTGAGGACTGCTCCGAAGCGTCATGGGCAAAGCCTGCGTAACGCTTAGTCAGGTACTCCTCGCTCTGCTTATTATAGCAAAGGTCGGTGAGGATACGGTGTATCGCAAGGTCGGGATAACGGCGTATCGGTGAAGTAAAATGCGCATAGTCGCCAAGCACAAGCCCGAAATGTCCGAGCGGTTTATCGGAATACTTCGCTTTCGCCATTGAACGAAGCACAAGGTTGTTTATCACGGGTGCAAGCGGACTGTCCTTGACCTGCTCAAGTATATCGGAAAGGTGCTTCGCCTTTATTTCGGTAAAATGCGGAACCTTTATGTTCATTACAGCCGCTGTATCGAGAAGGTCGGAAACCTTTTCGGGTGCAGGATCTTCATGAACACGGTAAACAAACGGTATCTTATGCTCACGGGCAGTTTTTGCGGCAGCCGTATTCGCCATAAGCATAAATTCCTCGATAATAAGCTCACTCTTGCCTCTTTCTCTCGGAACAACGTCAATGCAGACCTGATTTTCATCAAGGATAAGCTTACATTCGCTCGTTTCAAGCTGCGGAGCACCCCTGCCTATCTTGTTTGCGGTCAGAATTGACGCAAGCTCCTGCATAAGCATTATCGTATCAATAAGTCCGTCATATTTTTCCGCAATTTCGGCAGGAATTTCCGTGCTGTTTTCCTTTGCGGCAAGAATTTTGTTTATCTCGGAATAAACTCCCTTTACACGAGAACAAATAACCGACTTGCTGAACTTATATTTTACAAGCTTTCCGCTCTCGTCAAGCTTCATTATGCAGGAAAATGCAAGCCTGTCCTCTTTGGGATTGAGCGAGCATATACCGTTGGAAAGCTCTTTCGGCAGCATCGGAACTACTCTGTCTGCATAATAGATAGAAGTTCCACGCTGAAAAGCGTCCTTGTCAAGCTCGGAATTCGGCTTTACATAGAACGAAACGTCTGCAATATGAACGCCCAATTCCCAACCGTCCGAAAGCTTTTTAACCGAAACAGCGTCGTCAATATCCTTTGTATCTGCGCCATCTATCGTGAAAATTATTGCGTCACGCAGGTCAAGTCTGCGGCTTATCTCATCTTCGGGAATTCCTCTGTGTTCGGCATAGCGAGCCTCGTCAAGAACCGCATTCGGGAACTCGACCTCGATGCCGTTTATATAAAGCAGCGCTTCCGCACACACAGCCGCCTGCTCGGAACTGCCGAAAACGGCTGTTATCTTCGCTCTGTGGTCGGCGTGACGTATTCCTCTTCGTGTAAGTTCGGCAAGCACCTTATCTCCGTTATGGACCGAAACAGCGCAGTCTGTTACCATGATCGGGTCTTTGAGCTTGTTGTCGGTATAAACATACCATGTGCCGTTTTCGCACTGTGCCGTTCCCGTAAATTCGAGAAAATTCTCCTCGACGATCTCAATAACTTCGCCGTCAGGAATTTCTCTGTCCTCATTTTTTTGGGGGATAAGACGTGCAAGCACGATATCCCCGGGCATTGCTCCGAGAAAAAATTTACCCGGAACAAATACCTCGCTTCCATCGTCCTTTCTTATAAAGCCAAAGTTCTTGTTTATGCGTACGACCTCTGCACGAAAAAGTCCGCTCTCTGCAGCGAGCTTAAATCCTGCCTTGGTTTCAAGCACAACTCCGCTTGTTATAAGCTCGGACAGCGCACGCTTGAACTCGGGAAGCTTTTTGCTCTTGCCCTTGCATTTGTTGTAAAGCACCTTGAACGGAACGCTTTTTTTGCCGCTCTGCTTTAAGATTTCCTTTATCCTTGTTTTGTAGATGTCAAAAGCTGCTGCCATAACTCATACTCCTTTTTCAAAAACAGTAAAATCCATCCCCTGCAGTTTTGGTTATGAATTGTCCCAAAAACAATTACGCATTACTAAGGAAACGCTGATTAATACATTTTGAAAAACGGCGAAACGAACGCTGCGCTTTAATCAGCATATCCCTAATCAAATGTCAAATTTAGATTGTATTCAAAAAATAAATCACCTACTGAGTTTCAGAGTTTCCTTCTACGCTTTTTCGGATATTCTTATTATATGCTCAATCCTTACGGAGAGCTTTTTGCAAATGCTTTCTAAAATTCTTTAGAAAAATATTTGTTACCATATTTCAAGGCTTTTAAAACGCCACCCATTTTCAGTCATAGTTAAATATGAAGTGTACTTCTCAAAATCCTTATCATTCATATCATCATTATTATAGTAACATACTGTACAAATAATAGCTAATTCATTTTCATTAACACTTTCTGTAAACCATTCTGCATAACCAAAACCGGGACGGCTGCCCTCGCCATCTTTGTATCGGAAACAGAGTTCCCCATCAATGTTTACATAAATCCTTGGGTTTGTATTATCTAAAAGAGCATTGGTATATTCTTCTGTAAAACAGGAATTTAATGCATTGATAAAGCTATCGTATGACAACCCACTTCTATAATATACGTTTCCGTTGCTGTCGGTAACTTCTCCCATATTATCAAAGTTCTTTGAATAAACAAAATCAAAGAAGAACTTTTTTAAAATAAATGAATTGTCTATCAGTTCAATTATTTCAGTATCATCAATAGACACCGTCATACTTGGATCTTCACTAATCTTTGAATATTGAGGAATTGTAAACTCAGATAGAACATATAAAGGCGATGTGTATGCTTCAGAGGTAAGTGTACTTGTTTCAGATGAAATAACGGTTGCTGATGATACTGTAAATTCGTCAATATCTTGTAAATTCTCATTAGAAGTTCCACAAGCAGTCAAAAGCAACCCTAAACAACAAATAGAAATACCTTTTTTCATATACCAATTCCCTTTCGTCCATTATCTTATAGTAATTACTTGAGTAATATCTGAGGTATCGAATCCCATATTCAAATTAAGTTCTAATAAATTTAATATACCCAAAACTTGTATTCAGGTTCTTCAAATTTATATATGATTTCCCCATTATAATCAATATACATAAGCATTTCATTTAACTTTACAAGTGCTAAACCATCAGTAAAATTCTTTAAAATGCTATCATACTGTGCATCAATTGATACATTTCCTTTTTCGTCTAAGAAACCATATTTTTTTAAACCATCAATCTCTTTATAATAGGTAATATACCCCTCAGAATATTGGCCATATACTGTATCATTACTATATATAAGCTTACCTCTATTATCAATAACTCCTCGATGACCATTTTTTTCTATTACAGCTAATTTTTCACTAAAATTTTCTGCATATTCATACATATCTTCAAAAGCACTATTTCCATATATATCTATATATTTATATTTCCAATTATTAGAGTCCATATAATAATTTATATCATAATCGTTTGTAATCTGCCACTCTAAATCATTTATAACGGGATAGACAGCTAAACCATCTGAAAAATCACCGGGCCAAAATCCCCATGCGCCCATTCTGTATATGTGATCTGATATTACACAATTTCCTGCAATATCATAATAAGAATAGCCTTGCCTCTGCAATCCGTTTTTAAAACTCCCTATCAATGCACGATAATTACATTCAGCAGTAAATAATTCTTCACCGTTTTGATTTACCATAACAAAATCATAATTGTCTTCTGAAACAACAGCTATATTTTCACTAAAATTCTGTACAAAGTCATATTTATAAGGAATAACTATTTTATTGTTTAAATCAATAAAACCAAACTTTTCATTTGAATTTTTCACAGCAGCTAATCCACAGTAAAACTTTCCAAGATAGCAATATGAAAGAGGAATTTTTATATTAGCTGACATATCAATAGCTCCGTATTTTCCTTCTCTAGATACAGAAGCAAATCCCTCCGAAAAGAAATTTGCTGTATCAAATTTATAATCAGTTACTATATTACCTGATTTATCTATGTACTCAAATCCACCATTTTGAAAAATCGGATATAGCGACTGATATGCAGCACTTTCAATATCTGTTTTCAAGACGGTTTCCATTGATTCTTCAACTGATATCTCATCCTCTACTCTTTCTGTTTCTTTGGATGCTGTTATACAAGAAGTATTACTTTCAACGGTATTTTTAAACTTCATTCCTGAACACGATGTCAAACTAATAAGCATAAAAAATATGAACAGAATTACACATGCTCGTTTCATTAATGCACCTCAAATTACGAATTTATGCATTATAAAAATGTCCTGTGTCTGAGCAAAGCAAACACAGGACATTATCGGTCAAACATTCATAAACTCTCGAACCGTATACAGCTAAACTTACTTGCTGAGAACAACTCCGATAATGTTTACAACAAGAGTTATAACAAACAGAACGATAACAACGACTTTTGTAAGCGAGCTTAATGCCTGCTCTCTGGTTGCACCGCCGGTCTTGTCAAAGAAGTTTGATGATGCGCCTGATATAGCCGAACTCATATTCTGCTGCTTAGGCGGCTGGAGTATAGAAAGAATAACAAGAATTACGCAGGCGATAAGCATGATAACGCCGCAGATAATTTCCCAAATGCTCATATATAACCTTCCTTTTTTCATAAAACATTGCA
>JBJEQL010000226.1:0-2658 GCA_051881735.1 Oscillospiraceae bacterium | reverse complement strand
AAAACCGACTTCAATATGCGGCTTAAAATCATTTTTGATGATATGAATACCGTTATTTCTACTTTTAAACCGGAAGTTATGGCTATTGAAAAGCTTTTTTTCAATACTAACCAAAAAACCGGCATTGACGTTGCACAAGCACGAGGTGTAACTTTGCTTGCGGCAACAAATGCGGGAATACCGATATACGAATACACGCCTTTACAGGTAAAGCAGTCGGTCGTTGGCTACGGCCGTGCCGAAAAGCCGCAGGTAATGGAGATGACACGCAGGATATTAGGTCTTGCCGCAGTTCCAAAGCCTGACGATACCGCCGATGCGCTTGCAATTGCTATTTGTCACGGTCATGCAAGCGGCGGCGTAAAAATACCAAAATATTAAGGAGAATTCCTATGATTTACAGCGTAAGAGGAAAACTCGTTCACAAGGAACAATCACTTGCAGTTATTGAATGCGGCGGAGTTGGATATGCCTGCAGGACTACCCTTTCGACTCTCTCGAAGCTTGGTGCGGCAGGCTCGGAATGTTTTCTTTATACATATCTCCATGTAAGAGAAGACGCAATCGAACTTTTCGGATTTTTTTCGCAGCAGGAACTGAACTGCTTTAAAATGCTGCTTTCCGTTTCGGGTGTAGGACCTAAGGCTGCACTTGCTATCCTTTCCGATACAAATCCCGAAAGCTTTGCACTTAATGTTGCAACAGGTGACTATAAGGCATTTACAAAGACAAAGGGCGTTGGTCCGAAGCTTGCACAGAGGGTCGTTCTTGAGCTTAAAGACAAGATAACCAATGAACAGCTTACCTCCGGAGTTACGGGAATTTCCGAGATAAGCTCGGCCGTTACTTCCGGCGGCAATCAGGGAGAAGCGATATCCGCTCTTGTCGTACTTGGATATTCGCAGGCAGAAGCTGCTTCTGTCATTTCAAAGCTTGACCCGTCAATGTCGGTCGAAGATCTTATAAAAAATGCGCTGAAGAAAATTGCAGCATCAATGTAAAGGAATTATTTGCCATGCTTTGTTATCCGGATTATAACCGTTCAATTATAAGCGTTGTTTCTTCGATAATGAACTATTACAGAACCCCGTTTGAATATCCGACGATCCCTGCGATCGACAAGCATTTATCGAAGTTCTATAAAAACATTGTTCTGATCGTGCTTGACGGAATGGGGCATGATATGCTTGAACACGACTTGCCTTCAAATTCATTTTTGCGAAGCAATTTTGTTTCCAAGCTTTCATCGGTTTTTCCGTCAACCACCGCTTCAGCAATGACAAGCTTTTATACCGGAGTATCTCCAAACGAACACGCATGGCTCGGCTGGTCGCTTTTTTTCAAGGAGTTCTGCCGCACAATAGATGTTTTCACCAACCTTGATACCTACACAAAACAGCCTGCAGCAATATCAAGTGCAGCCGAGTTTATCATGCCATACGAAACTATATATCAAAGCATTGCTGATTCCATAATCGGAGAAGTTCAACCGTTTACAATTTCCCAGTCTAAGGTCAAGATCGCAGAAAAAGGTAATATTCACAAAACCGCCGATAACTTTGACAAGGTTTGTGAGCTTATTGAAAAAATATGCCTTACAAATCAGAACACATTCACATACGTTCAATGGTGTTCCCCCGATGACACGGCACACCGCACGGGCTGCTATTCCGATGAAACAAAGGAAAAGCTTGCCGAAATAAACCGAAAACTTGAAAAGCTTTACAAAACTGTTACTGACACAGTTTTTATTATAACGGCAGACCACGGAATGATTGATATTTCAGATGAAATACTGATAGACCGAATACCCGAAATAAACGAATGTCTTGTTCTTCCGCCGTTTATCGAAAGCAGAGCAATGTCGTTCTTCGTTAAATCGGACAGAAGAACTGATTTTGAACGCGCATTCACAAATATGCTCGGACAGGATTTTCTACTTTTAAGCAGACGTGATGTTTTTGATAAGAAAATTCTCGGAAAAGGTGTAACGCATAAAAAGACTTTCGATTTTATCGGAGATTATTTTGCCTGCGCTATTTCCGATATAGGACTGCGTTACAGAACGATGAATGCTAAACCTAAAATTATGAACAAAGCTAATCATGGTGGCTTGACCGAACAGGAAATGACAGTTCCGCTTATTATCGCTGCAACAAAGCAGACCAAAGAATACAAGCAGAAAAAACTGATATAAGGAGGTATGATCGTGCTTGAATCAAGTGAAATGAATTTTGAGGAACGCATGGTTTCTCCTAAGAAAACAGAAAACGAAAGCGAAGATTTTGAAGTTACTCTCCGTCCGAAAACCCTTTCGGAGTATATCGGACAGGATAAGATAAAAGAAAACCTGTCAATTTTTATCGAAGCGGCAAAAAAGCGAAGCGAACCGCTTGATCATGTGCTTTTATATGGCCCTCCGGGACTTGGAAAAACCACGCTTTCTGCAATCATTGCCCATGAAATGGGAGTAAACATAAGAATCACTTCCGGCCCTGCTATCGAAAAGCCGGGTGACCTTGCAGCACTGCTTACAAATCTTCAGGAAAATGATGTGCTGTTCATTGATGAAATACACCGCCTTTCACGCTCGATAGAGGAAGTCCTCTACCCTGCGCTTGAAGATTATGCGCTCGATATCATTATAGGAAAAGGTCC
>JBJEQL010000225.1:0-2659 GCA_051881735.1 Oscillospiraceae bacterium | reverse complement strand
TCGTCAACGATGATAACTTCGCCGTCCTTAACAACGTAGTCGATATCGTTCTTCATGCAGCCGTTAGCCTTAAGAGCCTGGTTGATATGGTGGAGCAGAGTCGAATTGTCAGCGTCAAAAAGGTTTTCAACGCCGAAGTATTTTTCTGCCTTCTTTACGCCCTGACGGGTGATAGTAGCAGTCTTTGCCTTTTCATCGATGATATAGTCGCTGTTTTCGGAGTTTTCTTCCTGATCGACCTTGTCATCCATTTCGACAACGGTGTAAGGTTTAAGTGTTTTTGCGAATTTGTCGGCTTTGGTGTAAAGTTCGGTGGATTTATCACCTTTACCGCTGATGATAAGCGGAGTTCTTGCTTCGTCGATAAGGATCGAGTCAACTTCATCGACGATCGCAAACGCATGGCCTCTCTGAACCTTTTCCTTCATATAGATGACCATGTTGTCACGGAGATAGTCGAAGCCGAACTCGTTGTTTGTACCGTATGTGATATCGCAGGCGTAAGCAGCACGGCGCTCATCATTGTTAAGCTCGTGGAGGATACAGCCGATAGTAAGTCCGAGATAACGGAAAACCTTTCCCATTTCTTCGGACTGATATTTTGCAAGATAGTCGTTTACCGTAACGACATGAACACCGTTGCCGGGGAGAGCGTTGAGATATGCTGCACAGCAGGCAACGAGGGTTTTACCTTCACCTGTTTTCATTTCAGCGATTCGACCCTGTGTAAGGACGATCGCACCGATGATCTGAACGGGGTAAGGCTTCTTTCCGAGTACACGCCAAGCGGCTTCACGGACTGTTGCAAGAGCCTCGGGAAGGATATCATCAACAGTTTCGCCGTTTGCAATGCGCTCCTTGAAAATATTTGTCTGATTCTTGAGAGTTTCTTCCGACATTGCGGCATACTCATCTTCAAGTGAGAGAACTTTATTTTTTATAGGTTCAATTTTAGCAAGCTCACGCTTACTGTAGCTGCCAAAAAGACCGTCGAACATACCCATTATAGACATTCCACCTTTAAAAAATTACATTTGGCGACTTCCGAACCCTTTTTTCACGGCAATAAATGATCAGATCAACATCTGTCCGTGTTCTATTCTTCAGATTAACCAAAATTATTCCATATTAAGGAAACGCCGATTAATACGTTTCTGCCGTTTTTCAAAATGTCCTCAAAGGGGTTAACTCGTACATTTTTCAAAGCGGCGAAACGAACGCTGCGCTTTAATCAGCGTATCCATAATTATTAATATACTCTTAAATTATATAACAAAATCGTACTTTTGTCAATGGTTATTTCAATCTTATTTCATACTATATTTTGTGGGATATGTCATAATTTCTTATGGTGGAAAAAGGGCTTGAAAATCCACCTGCAATATGCTATAATTTATAGGTATTAGTTCATTCTATGATCGGAGGAATTTAAAATGAAAGAAATGAACCCGAACGCAAAAATTGAAACCAAATGTCTGCACGCAGGCTATTCGCCCAAGAACGGCGAGCCCCGTGTTATGCCCATTGTGCAGAGCACTACATACGTTTACGATTCCACAGATGATGTTGCAGCCGTTTTTGACGACCCAACAAAAAGCCTTATCTACTCACGTTTTGAGAACCCTACGACCGACGCTGTTGAGAAGAAGATAGCCATGCTCGAAGGCGGCGTAGCTGCAATGTGTACTTCCAGCGGACAGGCTGCTTCGCTGCTTTCTATACTCAATATCTGTGAGGCGGGCGACAGCTTTATCGCTTCCTCTTCAATTTACGGCGGAACTATCAACCTCTTTTCCGTAACACTCAAAAGAATGGGCATCGAGTGTATATGGGTCAACTGCGACGCAAGCGAAGATGAGATAAACGCTGCGTTCAAAGAGAACACAAAGGCTGTTTTCGGCGAAACTATCGCAAATCCTGCGCTCAACGTGTTTGATATCGAAAAATGGGCAAAATGCGCTCATGCGCACGGTGTTCCGCTTATTGTTGACAATACCTTTGCAACGCCTATTCTCTGCAGACCTATCGAGTGGGGTGCAGATATCGTTATCCATTCCACATCAAAGTATATGGACGGTCACGCAATTCAGGTCGGCGGCGTTATCGTTGACAGCGGCAAATTCGACTGGACTAACGGCAAATTCCCCTGTATGACCGAGCCTGACGAGAGCTATCACGGCATTGTTTATACAACACAGTATCCTGCTGCACCGTATATTACAAAGGCAAGAATGCAGCTTATGCGTGATTTTGGCTGTTATCCTGCTGCAAATTCGTCATTCCTGCTCAATCTCGGACTGGAAACGCTTGCTGTAAGAATGCCTCGCTACTGCGAAAACGCAACCAAAGTTGCAAAGTTCCTTCAGACGAGCGACAAGGTAGAAAGCGTTTTCTATCCTGCACTTGAAGGAAACAAATACAAGGCTCTTGCCGACAAATATCTTCCGCTCGGCACAAGCGGCGTTATCTCTGTTTCTATCAAGGGCGGACGTGACAACGCAATAAAATTCATGGACAGCTTGAAGCTTGCGTCAAACGAAGTCCACGTTGCTGATATACGCACCTGCGTCCTTCACCCTGCTTCCGCAACACACAGACAGCTCACCGATGAGCAGCTTGCTGCTGCAGGAATTGACGGCGGACTTATCCGTCTTTCGGT
>JBJEQL010000224.1:0-10828 GCA_051881735.1 Oscillospiraceae bacterium | reverse complement strand
CCGTCGTTCTCAACAGTTTTCTTCTGAACGACTACGCAGGGGCCGGCTTCTACAACTGTCAAGGGGATAACCTTGTTAGTTGCTTCGTCGAAAATCTGAGTCATACCGATTTTCTTACCGATGATTGCCTTTGTCATGATTTTTCCTCCTATTGGTTATTGGTTGTGTTTTGGCACAACATGACCTGCGGATCGATATTTTCGGAAATGGCAAGCTCTCGCTTACTTGATTTCCATTACGATATCAACGCCGGCAGGAAGTTCAAGACCCTGCAGAGCCTCTGTTGTCTTTGCAGTAGGTCTTATAACGTCGATGAGTCTTTTGTGGGTGCGAAGCTCGAACTGTTCACGGCTGTCCTTGTACTTATGAACAGCACGGAGGATTGTAACGATCTCCTTATCTGTAGGGAGCGGGATAGGACCCGAAACTCTTGCACCGCTGCGCTTTGCTGCGTCTACGATCTTAGCTGCTGCTGCATCTACTACCGCATGATCAAAGCCCTTGATTCTGATTCTGATTTTTTCATTGACTGCCACTTAGAATCGCCTCCTTAAGCAAATTAATAATGTAGAGGGGACAATGTAATGTTCAACGCTACCGTGTGTATCGTAAGACTCACATAAAAAAATCCGAAAAAACGCAAGTTTTCCGGAGAAGTCAGCTTTTCGAACACACATAACTTACCTATCGGCATAAAATGCCAACGGTTTAAGCACACACAGTGTTGATATTACAGCCGCCCGGTTTAAAATCGGACATACTCCATGAAAATTCCCCGGCACACCGCCGGCAACCTTTCACTTCAACGCATATCATTGTTGCAGTCACGCAAGTAGTATTATAACACACTTATTTTGTCATTTCAAGGGGTTTTTTAATTTTCCCGAAAATTAAAAATAGAATTTCACACCGATTTTTGATATTTTTTTATGCACTTCTGACAAAACAGCGTATTTTCTGCATAAAATCAGCCTTTTTGGAGAATAATATTTAATTTCGGAATTATTTTACTTAGCAATTTCCCCTAAAACACGATACATTTGTAGGGGCGGATTCCATATTCGCCCGTTTTATGCGTAACAAGAATAATATTCTGTAGGGGACGGGGTTCCCGTCCCGTTTAACGAACATTGGCTGTTCAAATTGCGTCCGAGAAATCCCGTCTAAAGGCAAATATACTCACTTAGTTCGTACATTTGACTTTAGAGGATAGTTTATTTGAAGGAAAAAGAACAAGCACAATTCACATTTATGGTTCAACAAGTTATTGTTAGAAAAACAATTCTTGGTTTCTGTTCTTTTATGTGAATTGCGCTTTTTTATTTGTTAGATTTTCGGCTTAAAACTAAAAGCTTTATACTAAAGTTTAGAGAATTGCGCTCTCTGCGGAGAGCGACCAAGGGCTTTGCCCCTTGGAACCCCACCACCTTTGATAAAGGTAAATTCTGTCCTCACTGTCGTTCGGATTTTTCTTCGAAAAACAAGCAGAATTACGAAACTTTTCGTCCGCTTCGCGGTTCCCAAACAAGCTTTAGCTATGCACTAATTACGCATTACGCATTACGAATTACGCATTAAATATTACTCTCCAAACGAAACTCCAAGTTCCTTAGCTGTGATTACAAGCTGGTGGTCGGGAGTTACGAACTTTGTCTTTCCTGCAACGTCGCCAAGCTTATTTTCGGTGATCTTTCCGTCAACCATTGCAACGCTGTAACCGTACTTTCCTGCCTTGATAAGGCTTGCGGCTCTTACGCCGAACTTTGTTGCGAGAACTCTGTCATAAGCAGACGGACTGCCGCCTCTGAGCATGTGTCCGGGAACGCAGACTCTTGCTTCAATGCCTGTTGCAGCCTGAACCTGTGCGGCGATCCTTGATGTTGCGGTTGTGATACCTGCTTCCTGTCTGCGCTTTGCACGCTCTTTTTTCTTGAGCTTTGCTTCTTCCTGATCGAATGCGCCCTCTGCAACTGCTACGATAGAGAAGGTCTTTCCTGCCTTTGCTCTCTTCTCGATAGCCTCGCAGATGCTGTCAGTATTATATGGTATCTCAGGGATTACGATTATATCCGCGCCGCCTGCGATACCCGAATAGAGTGTGAGCCAGCCTGCCTTGTTACCCATTATCTCTACCATAAGGATTCTGCTGTGGGAAGCGGCGGTTGTGTGAAGTCTGTCGATAACGTCTGTTGCGGTATCAACTGCTGTATGGAAACCAAATGTTACATCTGTACCGAAAATATCGTTGTCGATAGTTTTAGGAAGACCGATTACGTTAAGTCCGTGCTCGGAAAGAAGATTTGCAGTTTTGTGAGTACCGTTTCCGCCGAGAGTAAGCAGACAGTCAAGCTTCTGAGCCTTGTAGGTGTCCTTCATAGCCTTGACCTTGTCAACGTTGTCCTCTTCAATGACCGACATCATCTTGAACGGCTGACGCTTTGTGCCGAGGATAGTGCCGCCCTGTGTAAGGATCCCCGAAAATTCGGATGGTTTCATCTCTCTTGCGATATTGTTGATAAGACCGTAATAGCCGTTCTGAATGCCGACTATCTCAACGTTATCCTCCCCCATTTCCTCGAAGCAAGCCTTTGCAACGCCTCTGATAGTTGCGTTAAGACCGGGGCAGTCGCCTCCGCTTGTAAGGATACCGATTCTTCTCTTTGCCATAATGGACACGTCCTTTCAACAATTTATGAGTTTCTCCGAAAGCCTTTACACAGGTTTTCGGAGATTAACTTTTATAGGTTACCTTTTATTTGACATTGATCGAAAGCTCGGCCTGCTGTTTGGACTGTTCAGCCTTCATCTTCATGAATTCCTCAAACTTGTCTGCCGGCATAGGCTTGCCGAAGAAGTAACCCTGTGCAAGATCGCAGCCCGACTGTTTAAGGATATCTACCTGACCGGGAGTTTCAATGCCCTCGGCGATAGTTTCTATCTTCTTGGATTTTGCGATCCTTATAACCGCCGAAACGATCTCTCTGGATATTTCGTCGTCTTCGAGGTACATTACGAATGAACGGTCAAGTTTAAGAAGCGTTATCGGAAGTATCTGAATATAGCTCAGCGAAGAATATCCCGTTCCGAAATCGTCCATCGAGAGCTTTATGCCGAGCGACTTTATCTCGTTCATCTGAGCAACAGCGTGGTCGATATCCTTCAGCGCAAGCGATTCGGTAAGCTCAACATCAAGCCACTGCGGCTCCATGCCGGTTTCGTCAAGCGCTTTCTTGATAGCTTCGGTAACATTTGTCTGATAGAAATCGACTGCGGTAAGGTTGATCGAAACCGTTATCGGCGGATATCCCTTATCCTGCCATTCCTTGTTCTGACGGCAAGCTTCGTGAAGAACGAAGCGGCTTATTTTCGTAATAAGCATTGAACTTTCCGCAACAGGAATAAAGCTTCCCGGCGGAACTATCGTACCGTCCGGCTTTATCCAGCGGATAAGCGCTTCCATACCTGTGAGAACGCCTGTGTTAAGGTCGATCTTCGGCTGGTAGTAGAGTACGAGCTCGTTATTTTCAATTGCGCTTGCAAGCTCTTTTTCAATAACGTTGCTCTTGATGATCTCGTCGTGGATAGCTCTGTCATAGCGGATTATGCTGCCCTTTGTTCCATCCGAATGCGAGAGTGCGAACTCTGCACGGTCGAGCACCTGAAGAAAATCTGTTCCGCCGTCGGACATTTTACAGTAACCTGCCGAACAGGTAATAGTCTGCGTGGAGAAGTTCTCCTCCGAGAAGTTTGCAAAGCTTCTCTGTATACGCTTAACGATGTTGACAGGAAGATTCTCATCGCCGTTATCCTTTACGATGAGCGCAAAGTTGTCACCGCCGATCCTTGCGCCGAGCGCACTTTCACCGAGCGTTTTGTTGATAATTGAAGCGAATTCTCTGAGCAGCATATTGCCGTTCTGATATCCGCAGGTATCGTTGATGATATGGAAATCGTCAATATCGAAAATGATGATCCAGTAATCGAGATCCTGACCCTCAACAGAATCATAGAGCTTGAATGTTTCTTCGCCGGTAACGATGAATTTGTTGCGGTTGTATATCTGAGTGACCTCATCGATATACGCCATTTTTTCAATGATAAGGTCTTTCTCCTTGTCATCATTGATGTCGATGACAGCGCCGCCTATCGTTGACATAAGAATATTCGGGCAGGGCGTTACCTTATAACGGTACTGGAGCCAGCGGTAAGAATCGCTGTTCTTCGGCTTCATGCGGAACTCAACAGAGTAGATCTCTCCCGACTTTGAGGGAGTTTTTGCTGTCATAGCCTTTCGAAGCGTTTCGACAACAACTCTGTCATCGGGGTGAATGTGGTCTTTAAGCTCGTCAAAGCCGATATACTCTGTATCAAATCCGCCCATCTGACGGAACTGTTCGGAAGTATAGAGTCTGTAATCATTTGCATCCTTGAGCAAAAGTCCGACGCCGGAATACTCCATTGACATTGTAAATCTGCTTTCCGAAGCAGCAAGGGCGTTTGCATAGCTTGTAAGCTCTTCCTTCATTTTAGCGTTTTCGGAAAGGTCGTGACCTATTGAAAGAAGGATATACTTTGGAATATCCTTTCCTCTCTTTTCAACAAACATAAGCGATGTGTTCCAGATCGTACACATCTTTGAGCCTGTTTTGGTGGTAACGAAGAACTCCTCGTCACGATTATTTATTATTGCCTGAAGGCTCGGCGCAAAAGCGTCCTTCGGGAGCAGCTTCTGGATATTTTTTGCATTGTCACGAAGATCGTCAGCGGTATATCCTGTCAAAGCTGTAAGCTCGGAGTTGACCTCGATCTCATGGAAGTTGCTCTCCCAAATAATAGCCATTGCATTAAGACCCTGAACAATATCCGAAAGATAGCTTTTCTGCTTTGCGAGTCTGATACGCTCGTTGCGCTTCATTACACCATGGAGCGTCAAAGCAGAAACAACTACAAAAAGCGCATAAACAATGATAACTGCGGGAATATATTCCGGCAGGTTCACCGCAACTATTAGCGCAGCAAGCACCGACGCTATATAAGAAAGAGCGATAATAAGCCCCGTATAATTTTTTTGCATACAAATCTCCCTTTTTTGTATAAAAAATTCTTGTTTTCATAAAAAGACGCAGGAGTAAGACGGTTGAAAAATTTTCATTATAAAATTATAAAAATATATAGAATCCTTATCCTTTTAGCGTGTTAACACGTGACAGGATAATTTTGCCATAATATACTAATTTAATAATACTCCTTATTTTCGATTTTGTCAAGCAATACAAAATAAATGCTTAAAAATACTCTGAATTTTCACATAACTTTCATAATTACATGGTAAACTTATAACAGATTATAGATTTTTGCAGTAAACTGAACTGATAAGAGGAACTATTTTTCACTTTTGAAAAAAGTTCCGACAAGTGGCTTACTTCCACTTTATATTTTTAAGGAGATGACATTATGCAAAGAATTCTTGTTGTTGACGACGAAAAAATGATACGAAACGTTATTAAGGAATATGCCGAATTTGACGGCTTTGAAGTTGCAGAAGCAGATGACGGCATGGAAGCTGTCGAGATATGCCGCCGTGAGGACTTTGACCTCATAATCATGGATATAATGATGCCCCGTCTTGACGGTTATTCCGCAATAAAAGAGATACGAAAGACAAAGCAGATACCCGTTATAATGCTGTCGGCAAGGGGCGAGGAATATGATAAGCTGTTCGGCTTTGAGATCGGTGTTGACGACTATGTTGTAAAGCCGTTTTCCCCTAAGGAGCTGCTCGCAAGAGTAAAAGCCGTTTTAAAGCGTGCCGCTGCAAAGGAACAGCCTATGGATATAATCCGATATGAGGGCCTTGAGATAAATGTGACAGGCCGTGAAGTGAGCGTTGACGGCACTCCGGTTTCGCTTACACCTAAGGAATACGATCTGCTCTTCTATCTCGTCCGCAACAAGGGAATTGCGCTCTCCCGTGAAAAGCTGCTTGAAGAAGTATGGGGTTATGACTTTTTCGGCGATGACAGAACAGTTGATACCCATATAAAAATGCTCAGAAACTCTCTCGGCGAATACCGCAAGTTCATAAAGACTTTGAGAGGAATGGGATATAAGTTTGAAACGACATAAACGCATCTTAACCCTCCGAACGTCAATATGGATGTACTTTGTAATATTTATAACCGGTATTCTTGCGCTTCTGTGGTTTACATTCGGCGTTTCGCTTGAAGCGAACTACAAGAGCATGAAAACAAGAGATATCGTTTCTATTGCTTCGTATATCCTCAAAGGCTGGAACGAGGACAACCTTACTACCGAAAAGCTCGATACGACTGCATATAACAACAATATGTGCATTCTTATCCAAGACGCAGACGGCTACACCGTATATTCCTACGACATGATGGCGAATAACTGCCTTGTCCACGGCGTTTACAGCCTGAATCTGTTCAAATACCGCCAGCAGGCGCTTAACAGCAGCAACGGTATATTCTACGCCGAGGTGAACAACCCACGTTTCAACACAAATACGCTGCTTTTCGTTATGGTCATCGGTTCTACTGACGACCCCGAGGGTTATATCTATCTGAACACCTCACTTGCACCGCTCAAATCGACAGCAGACATCATAAAAAAGCAGATCTGGTGGATAGGCATTATCCTGCTGTTTCTGGGACTTGTGATAGCATATTTTCTTGCAACAGTTATCGAAGCGCCTATTGTCCGCATCACGAAAACAGCCAAGAAAATGGGACAGGGAAACTATAACGTAAAGTTTGACGGCCACGGCTACGAAGAAACCGAAATTCTTGCCGACACACTCAACAACGCCGAAGAAGAGATATCAAAAGTCGATACGCTTCGGCGAGACCTTATCGCCAACGTTTCGCACGATCTTAGAACACCTCTTACAATGGTCAAGGCTTACGCCGAAATGATTCGCGATATATCCGGCGACAATCCCGAAAAACGAGCCGAGCATCTTAACGTTATAATCGAGGAAAGCGACCGCCTTGCAACGCTTGTAAACGACATTCTTGACCTATCAAAGCTGGAAAGCGGAACACTTGAAATGAATGAAACGGAGTTCAGCATCACCGATATGATACAGAACATAATGGAGCGTTATACCCTGCTTTCGGAGCAAAAGGGTTATAATTTCATTATTTCCGCCGATAGGAATTTCAACGTCAAAGCGGACGCCGTAAAGATACAGCAGGTAATATATAACCTTATAAACAACGCCGTGAACTATACCGGCGAGGATAAGACCGTCTATATCACACAGATAATAAAGAAGAAAAAGCTTGTCCGAATCGAAGTAACCGATACCGGCCCCGGAATCGAGCCTGAGCTTATACCGCTTATCTTCGATAGGTACTACCGCACGGAAAAGAGTAAACGTGAGGTCATCGGAACGGGACTTGGACTTTCCATTGTAAAACAGATATTGCAGCAGCATAACTATGAATTCGGCGTCCGCTCCGAAAAGGGCGTCGGAAGCACATTCTGGTTTGAGATGCCGGGAAACGAGGGGTAAGAGTGTGAAGTTTGGAGAGTGGAGTTTGGAGTTATATTAATTCGTAATTGCAAAAAACCTGTTTTCATTGGGTTTATCCCTTGAAAGCAGGTTTTTTATTTTATTAATCACATAGAATGGTAGGCGGATATGGAATCCGCTTCTACAATCTGTACTATTTTGAAATAGAACAATTCCGAATTAACTCCAAACTCCACTCTCCGCACTCCAAACTCAAAAATATCACCCTACCGCCCCAACACTCATCGTATATACCGCATTATCATTGTCAATATCATCCATAGCCGCATGATAATTGTATATCCGTGCAAGAGCGTTCCATGTTGCTCGATTCAGTTCCCCTGTTTCGGGAAGTCCTGCGATCTTCTGTATGCGCCGCACCTCGTCCGAGGTTTCCTTGTCGAAAATGCCGTTTATCGCTGCGCCTGACAGGTTATCGTAAAACTGCGCTATTGTATTGAGCATGACTTGTATGATATACACCGGATATCCTGCCGAGCCAATTGTCAGCGGCGTTTCACCGACTGCTCTCGGACTTACGCTTTCAAGCTCTGCGAAAAACATTGCCGCTTCTCTATAGAGCTTATACAGCTCATCCCATGTTTTTGAGTCAAGCTCTCCTGTTTCGGGCAGGCCGCTTTCTCTTTGGAATGCTGCGATAGCCGCTCTGGTATCATCGTCATACGTTCCGTTTGCATTTATCATCGGGATCCCGGGGTTATATTTTGAGATCGTTCGTAAATAACGCTGCGCTTCAAGAACATCGGAAGCTTTATTTTCTGCCATTGTGTATTACCCTCCGTATTAATCATTAGTAAATATACATCAAGAGATCGTGTAACCCGGATTCTGACCCGGGCGTTTCACATATCCGAACCTATGCTCGTTATAAATATCGGAGATAGTGTTCCATGTATCCGCACCGACAGCGCCGTTCTGCGTAAGTCCGAATATACGCTGAAATTCCGTCACCGCCTGCTTTGTGAGCGGCCCAAAGAAACCTGTTGCCTGCACCTCGGGAATGGACGGATAGAAGCTATGCAGATAGGTCAGATACTCCTGCAAAATACGGACATACGGACTTGTCATGCCCTCGGTGAGGATAACTCCGGGGAAAAGCACCGGCTCTTCGCCGCTTTCGGATATCGGAACATTCTCAACTATGCCGAGATAAGCGTCCTCAAGAGCGTCCCAAGTCGCACGGTCGACGATACCCGTCTGCGGAAGTCCGAAAACCTGCTGAAAGGAACGCACCGAGTTTTCCGTTTCGGCGTCAAAGTTTCCGGTTATGGTGACGGGCAGAACGTTGTTATAATACGCACCGACAACTGCAAGATAATACTGCAGATAACGCACCGCCATTCCGCTTGCGCCGGGAGCAAGCCGTTCGGGAAATACGACCGCTGTTTCTTCAAGAGTAAGTCCCTCCGAAGCAAGCTGTGCAAGCTTCTTAACGCTTGCATAGATATAATGTATGCGGTACCATGTCGCCTTATCGACAATGCCCGTCTGCGGAAGATTGAAAATCTGCTGGAATGTACGCACCGCCTCTTCGGTTGCGGAATCATAGACCGTTCCTGTGGTCGGTATTTTCGGGATAGCAGGATAATTCTGCGATATGCGGTTAAGCTCACGGCGTATGCGCACAACATCATTTCCTCCGCTGCCGAGCGCAAGCGGCTCGCCCGGATAGGACGGTGCATTCGTTCTGATATCGGTATTTGTCACAATGTCAATATCATCTCCGTAGAAGTATGTCAGAATATCATACGGCCCTAACCCTTGCCGTGCAAGCTCAACTGTGCCCCATTGGGTAAGTCCTCCGCAGTCGGGTACGTCTTTGCCGTCGCAATAGACTGCAAAAAGCGGCTCAACACTCCCTTGGCGGACGATATATTCGTTAAAGATCTCGTCAACTATCTGTGCGATAGGTTCATAGATATCCCTATCCTTAAAAAAGGACTGGTCGAACTGGATAGAGTTCGTTATGTCGAAATCATAGCCCTGCGACGGATACCATTCGGTGAAAATGCGGTTGAGCGTAAAAGAAATTATTGCGTAGATATTTGCACGAAGAGCGGCTTCGGGCCAAGTCGGATAAAGCTCGCTCGAGGCGACATTCTTGATATAATCCGGAAAGCTTACGGTCACATTCTCCGCCGTTGGGTCATCGGGTCTGCCAAGGTGGACGGTGACGGTTTCGGGAATAAACGGTTCAGGCATCGTTTCACCGCCTTTTCAGTTCAGCATAAAGCGGCTGTCATCGCTTGCTTTCGGGATAAGCGCTATCGGCTGAATGGATTTTACGCCCGAGAACACGGGAACTTCCATGTCGTTTTCAGCATAGAATCCGTCTGCATAAGCGCTGATATAATAATCTGCAAACGGCTTTTCTGTGGGCGAAGGCGTTTCCGAGAATGACGCACTCGGCGCAGGAAGCGCCACCGTTTCGGTCGATCCGCTTTCATCGGTTATAAGCATTTTCAGCAGATATGTCTTTCCGTTGTTCTTTTTCGTGATAAGAACGACAGCGTTTTCGATAGGAACTGCACCGCCGCCGGTCGTGACCTCGGCTTTTATGTAGCCTGTGCCGCTTTCATCGGGTGCTTCATCGGTTTCGCCGCTGTATCTCGGCTCAAGCACATCGTTGATATCGGAAAAAGGCTCAGAATTACAGTTTCCCTGAAAATTTTTGTTTTCGGCAAGAGTTTTTTCAGGCTCTTTAGTTTCGCCAAGCTCTTTGAGTATGTCATCGGGAGAGGGAAACTTGCTCTGAGGTTCGGTTTGCCTTGTTTCGGGCAGTTTTACAGCATTGTTTCTTTCCGTCTGAACAGATTCGGTCGGTTTACGGCTTATTTCCGAGCGAGTTTTCGGCTGAACAGGCTGTGCAGGCTGCATCGGTTTGTTCGGCATTGCAGGCTGCGCAGGCGAAACGGACTTAGCCGTGTTATTTCCGCTCTGCTTATACATTTTAAGCATTTCTTCCTTATATTTTCGTGCCATTTCTTCGATCTGGTTCTTGCTGTCCATTTTTTTCCTCCTTGAAACGATATTTTTCTATTAATTCTATTCAAAAATGGGCAAAAAAATAACCTCGGGAAGCTGAATTCCCGAGGAATAAGAACATTTTATTCGTTCAGTGAGCACATATTCTTGTATTTTGAGTGTTACGCATTATCAAGTGCCCTGATCTGTTTTCAGCGGATGACAACCCATTGGCTTCGAATTAGAATTAAAATGGTTTTTCACATCGTTTAATGAAAGCATTCCTGTGAAATCTGACGCCGCAAG
>JBJEQL010000223.1:0-2680 GCA_051881735.1 Oscillospiraceae bacterium | reverse complement strand
CGACAGGGCTTCAGAGATCTGCGAAAAACGCTGGAAAGCGTCGGGGCAGGAAATGTTCTGCTGCATTCGGGGATACATAGCTATTCGCTGAATACCGACCTTATCGATTGTGATTATTACCGTTATTTACAGTGCGGTGAGCCGTCATTCCGAGGTGAATACATGAAGCAGTACAGCTGGGCAGAGGAAACCTGTGCACTGCTTTGGAGTCGTGAGAAATAGGTATGTGTGTTTGTCACGTTTTTGTCACACTATGTATGTTATAATAAATTTGCTGAATATATATTCACAGGTATGTATATTTTGAAAGGAGCAGCATTATGAAAAACTTTGATGAATTAATGAAAGAACTTGCATCGGACGAAAATCTCAGAGTTTCTTTAAGCGAAGCGGCAAAATCGGGAAAAGTTGACAGCTTTCTCAAAACACAGGGTATTGGCTCACGGGAGCTTACCGATGATGAAACAGCTGCGGTAATAGGTGGTACAATGGATATATATCTTTCGCCAAACGCACCTGCCCCATTTCCATGCCGACGTCCGACCCCATGCGGCGGTACAGCAAAATTATGCTGCACAAATCCTTATAATGACAAGGAGCATTACTATACCTGCGATATCTGCTATGCCATTCATTATGTAATTGAGAACCCTGATGGAAGTATGGATGTAGAAGTGACTCCTGTTTACTAACTTTGTTATTATTTTTCATTTGTCACGTTTTTGTCACTCTGAGTATGGTATAATAATTCTTTAAATGAATTAAAGATAATGCACAGATAATTTTATATCAGGCAAGTCTTTAACATGATGGATTTGGGTTTGGATAAACAGACGGCAAGGAGAATAAAAATGAACGTAAAAGACCGTATGATAATGGAGGAATACCATGAGCAGAGGGACGATTTTATTCGTCTGGGTGACATAGTTCATGAAATATTGAGAGATATTGCCTCAAAGTCAGGTATTCTTGTAATGGGTATCGAGCACCGTGTGAAGGGCGAAAAAAGCCTTGAGGGCAAGCTTTACAAAAATGGTGACGGTTATCAGTCACTGGACGACCTCACCGATATACTTGGCGCAAGAGTAATATGTTATTTCGGCGACGATGTGGACAAATTCGGCAAGCTGGTGGAGTCAGCTTTTATTATTGACCGAGAAAATTCCACGGACAAGCGTGCGATTATAAAAGCGGATTCATTCGGATATCTCTCTCTGCACTATATATGCAGTCTGCCTGAGGATATGGGTTATCCCGAGGAGCTTTGCGAAAAACGCTTTGAGATACAGATACGCACAATATTGCAGCACGCATGGTCTGCTATAAATCACGATTTTGGATATAAGAGCGAGTTCGGTATGCCGAGAATAGTGACACGGGAATTTGCCCGTCTTGCAGGATTTATGGAGATAGCCGATGATGAGTTCATTCGTATCCGTGACAGAATGAAGGGTTATACCGAGGAAACAAGGGAGAAGATAATAAATAACGAGGCAGACAATGTGCTTATCGACCTTGTTTCAATCAATGAATATATGCAGCGAAATCGTCGTATGCAGGAGCTGCTTGACGAGCTTGCCAAAATTGAGGGCGCAGAGATAACCTACGCCGACCCCGAAAGCTATATCGTGCAGCTGAAATGGCTGAAAAAGAATACCATAGGCGATTTGCAGGATATGCTGGAAAAGAATTGGGATATGGTTATCAGCCTTGCAAAAAATACTATTGGCGGTATGGATCTTGACATTCTTGCATCAAATGCAGCGCTGCGTCTGCTTTGCCGTGCCGAACTTCTGACAGGCGGATATACCGAGGAGCAGGCGGTGGAGTTTATCTCCTTGTCCGTCAGCAAGAGGGAGCGTGCGGAGCGTCAGGCGAAGTATCTGTTTAAAATGTACGACGAAATAAAGGAAGAAAACGAATAATGTATTCCGACAGATATAAAGTCTGAACAGAAAGCGTGGTATATTTGTTGTTTTATAAAAAATACAGCGGAGCAGTCATGATAAAAAAACTTACATCAATTTTACTTGTAATAGTAATATCGTTTTGCATAAGCGGGTGTTCCCGAAAAGAGGCATATCCGCCTATTACCGATGTTACAGATCTCGACGGTCGGCGTGTGGGCGTGAATCTGGTATGGAGTGCCGACTATCAGCTGTCTGACAGAGAGGATATGACGGTAGTGCGCTATAATACGGTTGCAAACCTTGTAATGGCACTGCGCTACGGGCAGGTAGATGCTATTGCAACCGAGCGTCCCTTTGCAGCTGAGATAATGAACTGTGTGAGCGGTCTGCGCATTGTAGAGCAGCCGACGGCTACTGAAAAGCTGGTTGCCTGCATAAACAGTGACCGAACCGATGTGCTGGAGGATTTTAACAAATTCGTTTCCGAATTTTGCGCAGGTGCGGAATATACCGATCTTCACAAAAGGCTTAACAGCGACTCCTATGAGTATCACAAGGTCGAACCAACAGAAGGCGGAAAGCCCTTGACGGTCGGCGTTGTTACAGATGCCTATCCTTTTTGCTATATCGACTCGGAAAGCGGAGAATATGCGGGAAGCGAGGTCGAGGTAGTTACAAGATTTGCAAATGAATACGGTTATAAGATCGAATTTGTGGGCGGAGTTTTTACCACTATTGAAATGGGTGTTGTAAACGGTGAATATGATATG
>JBJEQL010000222.1:0-2686 GCA_051881735.1 Oscillospiraceae bacterium | reverse complement strand
AAGGAGATGATAACTGCTGTTGATGCATTGCCCGTTGAGGGGGAAGTTGTTTCTTCTGCTGTTGCATCAGCGGCAGGAGTAGCTGTTTCATCGGGCATTTCGTATTCGCCGAAGCAGTAGGGGATAACGTTGTCCTCGTCAATGATCCTGTACTGTGCCTCGGGAGTACCGAGTTCAAGTGTTGCGGACTTAACTATAACGTTGCAAACCTGGAAGCCCATTCCGCCTTCGCCGTCTTTAAGGGTAAGACCTGCGATAACGTCAGCCGGAACAACGAATTCAACGGTATCTTCACCCTGAACAAGACAGATGAACTGGTCTTCCTTAGCAACGATAGTGTCGCTTGTGCATTTGTTTGTTATACGGGGCCAAGCAGGAGCCTGATAGTCCATTGGTGTTACAAGAAACTGCTTTTCGTTTGTCGGGTCAATTGTCTCTACTTTAAGTGTAACCTTTACATCTCCGCCGATAGCTTCAAGCTCTTCCTTGGGGATGTAAGCTCCCGCACCCCAGTTGCCGGCATAATCGCTGTCAAGCTGAATAGTTGTTGCAGCGAATGCGGTAACAGCCATAGCGGATACTGCAATTGCAGAAGCAATGATTGATGATACGATCTTTTTGAAATTCATATTTTAAAATCCTCCGTTTCTTCTTCGGCGTAATGCCGTTGTAACTTTATGTATAGATTGTATCATAATTTGAACATTAAACCAACGTTAAAAACTGACAATAATATCGATAGAATTTCGTTTAATATAAATAAATGAATATTTAATAATTGGTTAAATGTTGTGGGTTTATGATTTTTAAACTGAGATTATGAGGTTCAAATATAAAAAGGGTTTTAAAAACAGACTTGCATTTTAAAAATTTTCCTATCTTCACATAAATTGTTGCAAAAGAATTATAATAATGGTATAATTATAAATGCCGCAGCAGGAAAAGATCTCCTGCGGCGGCAATGTTTTATCAGAAAGGACAGAACAATTATGAATTTTGAAAAGATATCGGGATTTTTTAAAAGCTCAAACGGCGTGAACAACACGGCTTACTATATTTATATTCCAACAACGGCGAAGATAAAGGGCGTTGTGCAGATCGTTCACGGAATGTGCGAATATATCGAACGCTATGAGGATTTTGCGGACTTCCTCTGCGAAAACGGATATATCGTCTGCGGAAACGACAACCTCGGTCACGGTGCTTCAGTTGCAAGCGATGAGGATTACGGCTTTTTTGCCGAAAAGGACGGCTGGAAGTTCCTTTGCAAGGACGTTATAACGCTCACAAGAATGATGCAGGAGAAATACTCTGCATTCCCGTATTTCCTCTTAGGTCACAGCATGGGTTCGCTTATCGCAAGGACTGTTATTGCAAAATACAGCGAATATTATGACGGCGTTCTTATCCTCGGAACGGCTGCTGTTCACATTGTTACAGACGCCGGACTTGCACTCACCGAAAGCACAGCAAAGCTTAAAGGTCCACGCTACCGTTCAAAGGTATATGACCGTATGCTGTTCGGAGTGTCAAACGCCAAAATCGAAGACCCTAAGACTGACTATGACTGGATAAGCCGTGACCGTGCTATTGTGGATAAATATGCTGAAGACCCGAGATGTACGTTTATTTTTACCGTCCGTGGATTTTACGACCTTATAATGCTGAATAAATATGTTACCGCAAAAAGCTGGGCGGACAAGGTAGCGGACTATCTGCCTGTATTTATCGCAAGCGGTTCGGATGACCCCGTGGGCAGATACGGAAAAGCACCCGAAGAGGTTTTCCGCCGCCTTACCGCAGCAGGACAGAGTGACGCAGAACTTCATATCTATCCCGGAATGCGCCATGAGATACTCAACGAGATAGGAAAGCAGGAGGTTTATGACGATATCCTCAGCTGGATAAACGAGCATAACAATGAAGCTGCCGACCCGTTTGAAACTGAAGACTGCGGAGAGTTTTAAAATATGTATGCAAAAGTAAACAGCCTCGGACTTTTCGGACTGAATGCGTTCCCTGTTGATGTCGAGATAGAAACGAGCAAGGGAACGCCGTCCTTTGATATAATCGGACTTGCCGATACGGCGATAAAGGAAAGTCGTGAGCGTATCCGTTCCGCTCTTCGTGCTTCGCTGATAAGCTTTCCGTTAAATAAGATAATCGTGAACCTTGCGCCTGCCGATACGAAAAAGACTGGGAGCATTCACGACCTTGCGATCTTCACAGCTCTGCTTTGCGTTACGGGGAACGTTCCTGCGGATATCTCAAAAGCGGCGTTCATAGGCGAGGTTTCGCTCAATGGCGACGTAAGAGGCGTAAACGGCGTTCTGCCGATGGTTCTGCTTGCAAAAAAAGAGGGCTTTGACGAGGTTTTCGTTCCCGAGATTAACGCCTACGAAGCGAGCGTTGTCGAGGGTATCAAAGTTTACGGAGTGAAGAACACCGCCGAGCTTATAAAGCATTTTGACGGCAGCGAGCCGCTTTCTCCGCAGGATAAATATGTTATCCGTGAGGAGCAGCGTTTTGATTCGGTGGATTTTGCCGATGTAAAGGGTCAGCAGCAGGCGAAAAAGGCTTTGGAAATTGCAGCGGCAGGCGGTCATAACGTCCTTATGATAGGTGCACCCGGCTCGGGCAAGTCGATGATGGCAAAGCGAATCACGACAATTCTTCCTGCGATGAC
>JBJEQL010000221.1:0-2692 GCA_051881735.1 Oscillospiraceae bacterium | reverse complement strand
CAAACCGAAGCGACCTTGCTGTCATGCGTTACCATAAGTATAGTCGTTCCCTCGCTGTTCAGCTTTTCAAACTCTGCCATGACCTCGGCGGCAGCGCTTTTATTGAGCGCTCCTGTGGGTTCGTCCGCAAAAAGTATCATCGGTTCATTCATCATGCTTCGACATATACATGCACGCTGAAGCTGTCCTCCCGAAACCTGTGAAATGCTGCGTTCGCCTATCTCCGAAACGGAAAGCTTATTCATGAGCAGCTCAGCTCTTTGGGCAAGTTCCTTTTTGTTTTTGCCGTTTTTTCCCTTGTTAGCGTGTATCGCAGGAAGCAGGATATTGTCCTTGATATTGAGATCTTTCATCATATTCATCTGCTGAAAAACAAATCCTGTCTGATTGAGTCGTACAGTTGCTTTCTCGTCTTCTGTCATAGAAGTTATCTCGCTGCTGCCGAGCCAAACTCTGCCGCTTGTGGGATTATCCATACCTGCAATATTGTAAAGAAGCGTTGATTTTCCCGACCCCGAAGGTCCCATTACAGCGACCATCTCGCCCCATTCAACATTAAATGTAACTTTATCAAGGATATTTTCCTTGCATAAGTTCTCAACCCTGAGAAGATAGTTCATAGTCTTATTCCTTTCCATAGCAGCATTCAAATGCGCTTATTTTCTTGATAGAATATATACCTGTCAGCACCGCAGCCGCCGATGTGATAAGCATTATCATCGGCAGTATCAGATACGCCCATACTCCGTCAATAACAAATCGGAAGCTGTCTGCGCCAAACAGCTTTAGTGCTGCTCCGCATAGTCCTTCTCCTAAAATGTTTGCCGTCAGAACTCCGATAACAATTCCGACCGCCGCAGGGATAATACCCTTAACGAAATACAAATGCATGATATCTCCCGACTTAAATCCGAGTGCTTTTTGCAGCGATATTTCAAGCCGTTTTTTCTCTGTGATAAGCTTCATAAACAGCAATACGACCACAGCCGTTACCATTGCACCTGTCACGACCGCAACTTTCGATGCAGAATCAACCATATCAAGCGTTTGACCGTAGGTTTTTACGATATAGTCAGCAATATCGGTCACATCCGCTCCAAGACTGCGGTAACGTTCTACAAAGCTGACCTTGTCTGCGCCCTTTGCAAGCGAAACGTAAATTATGCTCCATACAATTTCATCACCGCTGATGTTTTCGCTAATTTTAGCTGTTTTTCCGCCGTTTGTTATATCGGAATATATGCCGCAAACGGTGTATTTTGTTTTTTCTCCGTCCACGATCAAATACAACTCACTTCCTACATCAAGACCAAGTTCCTGTGAATTCATTGAGGAAAGAGCTATCTCGTTTTGCTTTTCGGGATATCTGCCTTTTGAGTAAACAACGGGAAATACCGTATGATCGCCGTTTTCTACAAACAGATTCACAGTAGTATTATCCGAAAGTTCAGCCGTAAGTGACTTTGTACACAGCACGGAATAGTTTTGAACATTGTTATCCGCTTTAAGCTCTGCCGCTATGCTTTCCGTAGCTCCTAAAATATCATCCGTCATTCGGACGTCAATTCGCATATCGCTGTTTCCAATTCCCATATACGATGTGAAATCGGGTGCAGACATTGTTGTATACAAATTCTGCGGAACAAGCATTATAAATGTGCATAAGCCTGTAACAAGACCTGTCAGCATATACTGTCCCCGTCTGCTGCCTTTTTCGCTGTCATGTGCTGACACCATTGCTTCAACAGACGGCATTTTATCTGTTCTCTTAAGTATTTTCCATACGGCAAGGAGAATCGAACTTTCTACGACCGCTGCCGCAGCAATCGAAACTAAACAGGTCATTACTCCATTATCGCCCGAGCCGTATAATTCACGAATCTTTTCTCCCAAAGGCACACGAAGCAGAAATGCCGCTGCAAGTCCTATTACCGCTGCACAGGCAGAAAACATCAGATATTTTGAGAAATACATCCTCTTGATATCAGATTTTTCAATTCCAAGCGCTTTCAAGGTGCAGATCTCAGTCCTGTCACGTTCCGTCTGCAAAAGCAGAATAAACCGTATGCACAGCACAGAAATGAGAATAACTGCAATTCCGACAAGAAAAATAATAAGTATCATTATTCCGTCAGAAAGTGCGTTCATCATTCGGATAAGCGGCTTTGTAATTGCAGGTCCGTTTGAGGGAAGTCCTGCCGCTGCGTATGCTGTGCTGAATTCATTTATGTCCGAACCGCTGTTCAAAAGAAATTCTATCAGATATTCTTCCTCACCCCGAGAACGCATTTCCTCATAATCGTCGGCATTAACAAGAAATCGCTTTGATGAAGCAAGCATAGAATTCATCTGTGCGTCACGGAAAAATCCTGCGATAACAAGCTTGCTGCTGCCTATATTCATTATATCTCCGGCAGTCAGTTCGTACAATTCACGATAGCATATCGGAACATAGACCTGACCCTTGTTCACATCGGGAAGTTTGTTATCCATGCCAAGAAGAAAATCGAAATTATCACCTTGAACGCTCAAACCGTTGTCCTGCGTACTGTCGGCAAGGCTGCAGCTTCCGAGAGTTATCTCGCTGTTATTAAGATTAAGAAAAGAACATATCTGAAAGTCTTTGACTTCGCTGCGGCTTTCCGCAAAAGCTTTTATCCGGGTTTCATCTATGTTTCCCGTGTGCATCTGC
>JBJEQL010000220.1:0-2692 GCA_051881735.1 Oscillospiraceae bacterium | reverse complement strand
GAGCAGACTGTTGAACAGCTTAATATCAATGATTATGAGAATATCCGTCTTGTAAGCAGAAGTGAATGGAACGATCATACTCTTGGCGATGATGAAAACCCTGCTTTTGAGGAAATATCCGTAAGCTACACTCCCGATGAAGATGGTTCCTTTACGAAATATGCTCACAATACTACAAATAGTAGTTTGGTTGACGTATGGGATGAAGAAAACAGCGTATCAGCTGATGATCTGCTTGAAGATATTGCAAATCATCTCAAGAAGATGGGACAAAATAGGTCAAACAGAAGCTACAATATTGAACTTACCGATTATGACGGTAATTTTCGTAAGATTGACAGCAATAATATTTTATTTGTTTTGGAAGATAAGCAGCGTGAAGAGTCTGAAATGGCTGTACCTGATGTTGAACTTGAAAAGTCTGTTGAAGAAGGCGTTATCGGTTCAATGGGATACCCCATTGATGAAATGGACAAGGCTTTTGAAGCTGAAAACAGCAGAACGGACTTTGGCAACGAAGCCGAGCCTGCAAGAAAGAAGTCGGGCAGCGAGATCGAGATAGGGGATAAATTCCTTTATAACGACCGTGAATATACCGTAACTTCCGAAAAGGGTATATATTCCGATGATGTGGGAGTGTCCTATGAGGAGAAATCAGACGGCGTTTCATACGTTACCACCCAGAATATTGACAGATACAAACTTGCTGAAAACGGAGTATTCCTCGGTAATCCCGAAAAGGAGGCTATTCAGCCTACTGCGGAAAATAAAACAACACCTAAAGTCTATGAACCTAAAATCGGTGATGTGATCGAATATCAGGATGCACTTTTTACAATAGCCAATGTTGAAAGCGGTAATGTAACACTGATGACTATGGATACCCTTATTCCTGATACAGAGGTTGTTTCTGTAACCGACCTTATTACAAGCGAAAGCTTCTTTGTTGTTGAGGAAAACGGAGAGCCTGTTCCCGTGCAGGAAACTGCCTTTTCATCTGAAAAAGCAGAGGAAAGCAAACCGAAAGCACAGAATTTTGTCATTGATGATGATAACTTTGGTGTAGCAGGCGGAGCAAAGACACGTTATGCCGACAATATTGAAGCTATAAAAACGCTGAAAATGATTGAAGCGGAAAATCGCACAGCTACTCCCGAAGAACAGAAGATTCTGTCCAAATACACAGGTTGGGGAGCTATTCCGCAGGCATTTGACATCAATAATGATAAGTGGCGTACAGAATATGCGGAATTGAGAACACTTCTTACCCCCGATGAATATGCAGCCGCAAGAAAGTCCACAATGAATGCTCACTACACATCTCCCACAGTCATTTCCGCTATTTATGACGGACTGAAAAATCTCGGCTTTGAAAAGGGAAAGATCCTTGAGCCTGCCGTTGGTATCGGTAACTTCTTTGGGGTTATACCCGAAGAAATGAGAAGCAGTAAGCTGTTCGGCGTTGAACTTGATAGTCTCACGGGACGAATTGCACAGCAGCTTTATCCTAACGCAGATATTCAGATAAAAGGTTTTGAGGAAGCTTCCTTTGCAGATAACAGCTTTGATGTTGCGATCGGTAACGTTCCGTTCGGTGACTATAAGCTCAATGACCGCAGATATAATGATAATAACTTCCTTATTCACGATTATTTCTTTGCAAAGGCTCTGGATAAGGTTCATCCCGGCGGTGTTGTTGCTTTTGTTACCTCAAAGGGTACACTTGACAAGGAAAACCCCGAAGTCAGAAAATATCTTGCACAAAGGGCAGAATTGCTTGGTGCAATACGTCTGCCAAATAATGCTTTTAAGGCAAATGCAGGTACGGAAGTCACTTCCGACATAATTTTCCTCCAGAAGCGTGAACGCCCTATCGAGATTAATCCCGATGAAATCGAATGGCTGAACAAGTCCGAAACTCCCGAAGGCTTCTCCGTAAACAACTATTTTGTGCAGCATCCCGAAATGGTGCTTGGTACAATAGCCGAAGCAAAGCAGATATATGGTCCGACCGAAAATACACAGGTTCTTCCCATTGAGGGTGCAGACCTTAAGCAGCAGCTTTCGGAAGCTATTAAGAACATTCAGGGACAGTACAGAGCAGCGGAAAAGGAAACTGTTATTCAAAATGATGATGAAATACCTGCACCAGCCAATTCCAGAAAGTACAGCCTTTATGCAGTTGATGGAAATCTCTATTTCAGAGAAGCCGAAGATACTATGAAAAAGGTCAATGTATCTAAAGATGTGCTTAACCGAGCAATCGGTATGATAGAACTGCGTGACAATGTTCGTGAACTGCTCAATATGCAGCTGAACAATTCCGATGGTACTCTTGACGGAGATATTGCAGCAAGCAGAGAAAAGCTGAATAAGGCGTATGACAGCTTCGTTGCAAAGTATGGAAATGTAAGTGACCGTAAAAATGCAAAGGCTATGCAGGGGGATGACGGATATAACATCGTTTCTGCCCTTGAGGTCAAGGACGAAAAGGGCAAGGTTATGGGAAAAGCCGATATTTTCACTCACAATACCGTAAAGCCGAAAACAGTCGCATCTCACGTTGATACAGCCGAAGAAGCACTTATTCTTTCGGTTGCGGAAAAAGCGAAGGTGGATTTCGACTTTATGACTTCTCTCTGCGGAATGGAAAAGGACAAGCTCATCTCCGAACTGTCCGGGCAGATATTCC
>JBJEQL010000219.1:0-2693 GCA_051881735.1 Oscillospiraceae bacterium | reverse complement strand
GTCACGGAAAGATTGCTTGTAAGAGCCACTATATTAAAATGAATGATATGAATGCGATCGTTCTTGCCGATATTCGGTCAATGGCGGCGTTGGTGGTTGAAGATGAAGATGCAGCCCGTCAGCAGTTTCTTGCTCACAAGGCAAAGCTGAACGAACATCAGACCGAAACGGAGAAGAAAAGACTTCGTGACGGCAAATACCGTCTTGACGAATTGCAGAAGCTGATACCTTCTATTTATGAAGATAAGGTGTTAGGTAAAATCCCGGAGGACGTCTGCGTAAATCTGTTGGAAAAGTATCAGTCAGAGCAGAAGGCGTTGTCCGCAGAGGTAGAAGAGCTTGAAGCGAAGCTGTCTGCTGTAAAGCAGGACGAGGAAGATGTTGAGGAATTTATCCGCCGATTGAAGAAATACACCGATGTGCAGGATCTTACTCGTGAGATGTGCTTGGAGCTTATCGAATACATCACCGTTGACGAGTATTCTGCTGATAGACCGAGAGATATTCATATTTATTACAAATTGCTTGAAAAGCCGCTTCCTCACAAGAAGTATCTTGAAGTGGCTAAGAATGATGAAACCGCCTGATTTGGCGGTTTGAGAAAAATATTTTATTGTGTGACCTTTTGCGATGTTTGCTACGCTTAACAAATATGGACATGTCCTTGCCGATCATCTCCGTTCAAGCATGGAAAAGATACGTCCTGCGAAATAAAAATCGTCCTATACGCTCAAACAGAAGCGTATAGGACGCATATTTTTTGATGTTCTCGATTTATTTTACAGAGAAAATTCACAATATTCACTTTTTGCTTGTGAATTTTCACTTTTTTCACTTGACAAGAGTGAATAAAGTAAAAAAATAATATAGACATATCCTTGCTAATCTTCTCCATTCAAGCACCAAAAGATACGTCCTGCAAAGTAAAACCCCGTCCTATACTATTTTCTGTTGTATAGGACGTTTTTTTTATTTTTTTATAACTTGCTCTATCTCACTGACGATCTTCCTGCTGTTTTCTTCAATAAGATAGATGTCATTGATCTTGCTTTTGGTGTACTGAAAATGGGTATGCTCTGTACTGCTTACAAGAAGCCACTCAAAGTAGTTTTCCCAGCTGAAATACAACTTGCTGTCAATGTAAATACTTGCATTTTCAAGAACTTCGCTTATGTTCAAATTGTCATTATTTATAAGTCCCGATTTGAGGATAAGCCACTCAAATGATTCGGGCAGACATACCATTATCCTATCAGGGTGCAGCTGCTGCAACTTCATTACCCTATCCATTTCCGAACCGAAAGCCGCTCCGTCGGCAATAACAAGCACTTTTTCCCTTGAGTGGTTGCTCAGCCAGTTAAAAATAGCCGAATTTGATCCCGAAGTTTCACATCTGACTTTTTTGTCTTTCATCAGGTTTTCGTAGAACTGCAGCCCCGAATGTGAATCCTCGGTGAGCAAAACATTGTAGTCAGGCTTCTTTTTGCTTGTCCCCGAAGAATAGATGTGACCGAGCTTTGAAGGGTACATCTTCTTTAATGAATGATATCTGCCGCTTGTTTTTATCTCATATATCTCTTCAACACTATATGGAAGCTCATGCAGCGCCTCACGGTTAAAGATAACATAATAATTATCAGTATGCTTTATTGCATCGGAAAACTCTTTTGAAGAAATAAACTTTGCACCTTCATCAATAAAAACGATGCTATCAGATATATTTTGCAGCTGATTTTTCCAATCCAAATCAACCAGCGCAACACAATTCTTTGTAGAGGACAGATTCACACCGCTTGAATCTCCCAAACGTGTATGGTCTGCGATCATATTGTAGAGTGTTGTTTTACCGGTTCCGCTATTTCCTCGTACTATTGTAATATTTCTGTAAAGCTCGAACTCATATTGAGCAGCTCTGTTCGAAACCTTGATATGCTGTATTCCGTTCATAGACACCTCACACAAACTGTCCGGCTTCGTTTATAAGTTCAGACATATTCTTTACGATTTTATTTGTATTGAGAACTTTGATCTTAAAATCCTTCTTTCCAAAATCCATTAGGTGACGAAGATTGATTACAACCTTTTTGTCAGCTGCCATCTTCAATATCCACTCCGCACAGTTATCACCGCAGGTCGAAGCATTGAAAACGTGATCATGGTCGTTCATTATGAGCAGTAATGTTTTTACGCCGCCGGAAAGCTGTTCGGGATTAATAGAACCAAGCACCGGACTTTCTATTATTGACGCAGATTTCACATCAGACTTATCCACATCTTTGATAATCTCACAAGCCATTGGGGAAGTAATCCACTTATCTTTATAGGTATTTTTGAAATAAACGCTTGTATTATAAATTGCCTCGGGCATATCGCCAAAATATATATTCAGCATATACGATCACCTCATCTTTGGTATTGACAAATATTGCAGTTGATAAAGAAAAACAGTTATCATCTAAAAATAGTTTACCACATTTGCAAAATAAAATCAATCGAAAAATAGAGAATATTGTATTATATGCATACCGTAGATTTATTTTTATAAGTTATTGGGGTCAAAATTGGGGTCAAACCGCAGCTGCAAAAATTTCAAGCCAAAAAGAAAACCTCGCAAGTAACGTACCTGCGAGGTTTTTAGTGGTTGCGGAGGCTGGATTTGAACCAACGACCTTCGGGTTATGAGCCCGACGAGC
>JBJEQL010000218.1:0-2693 GCA_051881735.1 Oscillospiraceae bacterium | reverse complement strand
TGGGGTGCGACACGTTCCGTATTGAAAAGATACGGCACTATATAAATAAAAGAGCGTAACAGTTCTGTATAGGAGAACTGAAAATCCGAGAGGTGGAATGAAGCAGTAACGAGCGGAAACGCCTCCCTTGATACTCCGAACGGCATTAGCAGGAAACTGCTTTTGTCGTAAGCTCGGTAAAGTCGGCAGAGAGATACCGTAAGAAAGCAATGCTTTTACGAAAGCTGTTCAGAGGTGAATGGTGTATCCTATATGTCGGAGGTCTATAAAATGTATATGGTAAGAATGACGGAAACGTCTGACGAAACTGCGAATGTACGGGTCTATAATTGGACGGTGCAGAAATGTGTCGGGTGTTGAAAAAACAAGACCGTGAGGTAAAGTAAAAGTCCCAAATATGAAATACCTTACTTTGTTACAGGCAAAGTCAAGCGGTCAGGCTCATAGCAGATGCCTAAGTGCATATGTAAAGATAGGATTTTCGGAACGTGGCAGCCTACAATACGCAAATTGCGGTACAGACGAAGAATAATAAGCTGTTTTAATTGTGGGCAAAGTAGTGGCATTACCGATGATGTTTTCTGTAATGGGAAACTGAGGGACAGCCACAAGTCGATATTGCAAAAATAGTTATAGGTGTAAAAATTCATAGCTTCCCGTAAGACTAAGAAAAACAATCCCGAAAGGGGGCGTTGCCTATGACAAAGCAAAAGAAACTAAGACATTCAGAATATTACAACCTGCAAGAAGTTTTTGATAAGTTATATGCACACAGCAAACAAGGTGAAGTTTTCACTAAACTTATGGATATAATCCGTGATGAAAATAATATAAGGCTGGCATACAGAAATATCAAGAGAAACGCAGGCAGTAATACGGCAGGAACAGACGATATCACAATAAAGGATATCGAAAAGCTTAATGCCGAAAAATATGTTGGAATTATTCAGCGAAAATTAGCGTATTACAAACCTAAACCCGTAAGAAGAAAAGAGATTGCAAAGCCAAACGGCGGCACTCGTCCGTTGGGTATTCCCACAATAATTGACAGACTTGTTCAGCAATGTATTTTGCAGGTCTTAGAGCCGATTTGCGAGGCGAAATTTCACGAAAGAAGCAATGGTTTCCGACCGAACAGGTCTGCAGAACACGCCTTGGCACAATGCAATAAAATGATACAACAGATGAATTTACATTATGTTGTTGACGTTGATATTAAAGGCTTTTTCGACAATGTCAATCACGCAAAGCTGATAAAGCAAATGTGGACAATGGGAATAAGGGACAAGCAGTTAATATGTATCATAAAGGAAATGCTGAAAGCTCCTGTTATTTTGGAGAACGGAAGCATCATCTATCCCGAAAAAGGAACGCCGCAGGGTGGTATACTATCACCGCTTTTAGCGAATATCGTTCTGAATGAGCTTGACTGGTGGGTATCGGGGCAATGGGAAACCATTCCGACCAAAACAGCAAAAACTCACTATAAAAAAGACGGTTCAATGGATAACGGGAAGAAATATACGTCCTTGCGTAAACACAGCAATCTCAAAGAAATGTATATCATAAGATATGCTGACGACTTTAAAATTTTTTGCAGAAAACGTAGTGACGCCGACAAAGTTTTCATTGCCGTAAAGCAATGGTTGAATGATAGGCTGAAACTGCAAGTAAGTGAAGAAAAGTCAAGGGTTGTCAATCTCAAAAGGAACTATTCCGATTTTCTTGGATTTCGGATAAAAGCTATTCCTAAAGGCGGCAAATATATAGTCGGGTCGCATATGTCGGAAAAGGCTCTGAAACGAGAAACGGAAAAGCTGACAAATCAGATAAAATATATCGAATATCCGAAAAACGATAAAGAGGAAGCATTGGCGGTGAGTCTGTATAACTCAATGGTATGGGGAATACATAATTACTACCGCTATGCGACAAACGTAAATACTGATTGTCGCAAAATACAATTTCGGATAAACAGTCTGATGAGAAACAGGTTACGGGACAGGGTCAAGAAAAACGGCACAATAAAAAGTGATTATGTTCGGAAAAACTATGGCGCAAGCAAACAGGTGAGATATATCGGCGGTATTGCAGTATGTCCGATAGGATATATAAAAACTAAAAATCCTATGTACAAGAAATCAATTATCTGCAAATACACCGAAGAAGGGAGAGAGGAAATTCATAAAAACCTGAAATTCAATGAGTTCAAGACAACGGTATTACATATGCTGGCAACAGCACAAATACCAAACAGAAGCGTTGAATATATGGACAACCGAGTTTCACTTTATGCGGCGCAATGCGGAAAATGTGCGGTAACAGGAAAAGACTTATGGATAGATGAAATCCATTGTCATCATATAAAACCGGTAAATCACGGCGGAACAGACGAGTATGGAAATCTTGTAATCATACACAGTGATGTTCACAAATTGATACACGCAACTTCCGACGAAACGATTAGTTATTATCTTGAAAAGGTAAAACCGAACAGTACAATGCTGAATAAAATCAATAAATTACGCAAATCGGCGGGTAATACCGCAATATAAGTTTCAAACGCTTTGAAATTTACACTAATCTGACAAAAATGCAATACCGATGGAACGCCGTGTGCGGTGAAAGTCGCACGCACGGTGTGGAGCAGGGGAAAATTCAGAGATTATTTCAAAGAATTACCTATTGCTATA
>JBJEQL010000217.1:0-2699 GCA_051881735.1 Oscillospiraceae bacterium | reverse complement strand
AAAATATATTATCTTAACAAAACTGAACATAATAATTTTAGACGGCTGCTTATGATGAGTCCGCCCGGACTTTTGGCATAAGAGTATATCTTTGCATATATATGCGCATCCGTCTGTACGGGTGCGTTTTTTTGTGCCTGGGAATCGCTGATTATTGCTGCGGCAAAGCGAAGCGTTCGTTTCGCCGTTTTGAAAAATGTACGAGTTTCCTTTTTTGAGGACATTTTGAAAAACGGCTGAAACGTATTAATCAGCGTTTCCCTTGTACGAGGGTGTGCATACTTTGCATACAATGAAAGGACAAAATATGATAGAATTAAAAGGAAAGTATAATTCTGCAAAGGTTTTTACAGATGTAATTGACGAAGCTTCAATTTCGCAGATAATCGAGCTTTGCAATCAGGAATTTACCGCAGGGCAGAGGATAAGAATGATGCCCGATGTTCATGCAGGGGCAGGCTGTGTTATAGGTACTACAATGACTATATCGGATAAGATAGTGCCTAATCTTGTGGGAGTTGACATCGGCTGCGGTATGGAAACCATAAAAATAAAAGAGAAGCATATTGAGCTTATGCAGCTTGATAAACTAATTTACAAGAAGATACCGTCGGGGTTTGACATAAGAAGCGAGCCGCACAAATACGCCGCTGAAATTGATTTGTCAGCTCTGCGGTGCGCAGGAAAGATAGATCTGCGCCGTGCAGAAAGGTCGCTTGGGACGCTTGGCGGCGGAAATCATTTTATTGAAGCGGACAAGGGCAGCGACGGAAGCATTTACATCGTTATCCATTCGGGTTCACGCCACCTCGGCTTGGAGGTTGCAAAATATTTTCAGGAGCAAGGCTTCAAGCAGCTTAACGAAGTCGATAGGGAAGTTACAAAAAAGCTTATTGCCGACCTTAAAGCGCAGGGGCGTGATACCGAGATACGCCGTGAGCTTAAAAAGTTGGAAAACACTAAGCACACCGATATTCCGAAGCATCTTGCTTATGTAAGCGGTCAGCTTTTTGATGATTATATTCACGATATGAGGCTCGTTCAGAGGTATGCGGCGCTTAACCGCAAGGCTATGGCTGATGAGATCGTAAAGGGTATGAAGCTTACCGTTGTCGAGCAGTTTACGACTATTCACAACTACATTGACACCGAGAATATGATATTGAGAAAGGGTGCTGTTTCGGCGCAGTCGGGAGAAAAGCTTATTATCCCCATTAATATGCGTGACGGAAGTCTTATCTGCATAGGTAAGGGCAATCCCGACTGGAACTGCTCCGCTCCGCACGGTGCAGGACGGCTTATGAGCAGAAGCGAAGCCAAGTCGAGCTTTACCGTAAGCGAATTCAAGAAGCAGATGAAGGGCATTTACAGCACCTCTATCGGTTCTGGTACGCTTGACGAATGTCCTATGGCGTACAAGGGCATTGACGATATTTTAGGAAATATCGGAGATACGGCGGAGATCGTTGATATTATCAAGCCTATCTACAACTTTAAGGCAGGAGCTTGTGAGGAATAAGGGAGGAAAGCAGATGAAAAAGTTTATACCGCTTGAAAAAATGAGCAAGAAGATGCAGAGGGAGTACCACAAAAAAAGGCGCAAGGGTTGGGGAGAAATTTCTCCAATCACACGCTGTCCCGACAACCCGAAGGCATACAACAGAGCAAAATCAAAGCGTGACTGGGATTATGACAGTCACGCTTGATTTTTTCATATTTTAAATGGTGTTTAGTATTTACAGCTTTATGATTGGAATAAGAGTTTAAAAGCAAACATCGCACTTTTTTCATGATCCCGATGATCTCGTTTTGATCGGTGACTTATTTTCTTTTTTCTACAATGTTTCCGTCGGGCGAGATCACCGCAACTTCAAGCGGAATATCTTTACTGCTTGCTTCAATTGCTCGTTTGACAGCGTATTCCATACCGCCGCAGCAAGGCACGGTCATTCTTGTGAGCGTGACATTCTTGATGTCATTGTTCCTGAATATCTCGGTCAGTTTGTCGGCATAGTCCACATCATCGAGCTTCGGGCAGCCGATGAGAGTTATCTTGCCCTTTATGAAATCCCGGTGGAAATCTCCGTAGGCATAAGCCGAGCAGTCTGCAGCGATAAGCAGATCAGCACCGTTGAAGTAAGGTGCATTGCTCGGGAGCAGTTTGATCTGTACGGGAAATTGTCGCAGACAGCTTGACACACGAACACCCGTGGTATCTTCTTTGGGCGTGAAGCTCTGTAAAGCCGAGCTCGGGCAACTGAAACCCGTGCATGAAGATTTCTTTTGTTTGTTCTCCTGCACAGCCTTTTCGTCATAAGCCGCCGCTTCACGCTCTACAAAGTGTATAGCGTCCATAGGGCAGGCAGGAAGACAGTCGCCTAAGCCGTCACAGAAATCATCTCGTATCAGTTTTGCCTTACCGTCAACGATAGCAATAGCTTCCTCGTGACAAGCCTTTGCACAAAGGCCGCAGCCGTTGCACTTTTCTTCGTTTATCTCAATTATTCTTCGTATCATAAGTCATACCTCCTTGACTTTATGTATCCATTATAGTATAATCGAGAGAGAATGTATGTTGTAATTACAACATTTCGGAGGTTTTATGGACGTTTCTTTTTTATGCAATTCAATACTGTTCAAGGGCTTTACGGAATGCGAAGTTGAAAAGATACTGGCATTACTGAATGCCGGTGAGAAAC
>JBJEQL010000216.1:0-2700 GCA_051881735.1 Oscillospiraceae bacterium | reverse complement strand
ACAAGTGCCATTGCAATGCTGACCTTTCTCTGCCAGCCGCCCGAAAGCGTCTTTGCTTTTCTGTCCAGCACCGATTCAAGCGAGAAATCCTTTATAACTTTTTCAACAGCTTTTTTAGGGTCGTTTACGGAATAGATCTCCGCCATGAATTCAAGATTTTCCTTGACTGTGAGTTTTGGTGCAACGGCAGTTTCCTGTGTAGAAAGATTAATTATCTTTTTTACTTCGTCGCTTTCGGTGATAATGCTCTTTCCGCCGAGGAAAGCTTCTCCCGAGGTAGGTTTTGTCAGGCAGGATAACATTCTTATAGTGGTGGTCTTTCCTGCACCGTTTACTCCAAGGAGTCCAAAAAGCTCTCCCGATTCGATATCAAGGTTAAGATCATTTACAGCGGTAATATCTCCGAAGTTTTTGTGCAGATTTTTTATATGTATAGAAGAATTTTCCATAGTTTTTTCCTTTCATGCTTTAATCGCCGTCTGTTTCGTTTTCCGAGGGTATGACGTCATCAAGAGTAATGTCCTCACAGCCTGAGGCTTTCATTGATTTAAGAACATCGATAAAGAAAGTTGTCTTGCAGAGAGCTATTCCGCCCTGATCCTCATCTCCGAGGGCAAGAAGCATTTCGCCTTCATTTATGTCAAATACACGAAGAGCCTTTTTCGGAAGCTTGATGGTTCCGCCCTTTCCGACTCTGACTGCTCCGAAAATGTGCTTCCCTTTGGGTGCAATATTTTTCTTTTTATTGTCCGTAACTGCGTCAAACAAGCTGTCAATTGTAATGTCGTAAAGGTCAGCAAGGGCACGGCAGTTGAAAATATCGGGGAGGGAATCACCGCTTTCCCATTTAGCCACCGCCTGACGGGATACATTCAGCTTTTCTGCAACCTGCTCCTGTGACAAACCGCTTCTCTTACGAAGCATTTTTAAATTTGATTCTATCATTATGGATTGTCCTTTCATCTATTCGATGATTATATTATATATCCTTTTTTGTCATTGTTCAACCAATCGTTATTGACAAAAAATGCAACCATTGGTTGCATTTTTGAAAATATTGTGTAATATGGATAAGACTTAAGTATGCTGTAAAACACTTGTGATCAGGCTTTGTTTTCAGCATTGCAGCTTATTATCTCTTCTTTAATGCTGTCTTTGATTTCAGAAATCGGGTCGAAAACAGGTTTGCCCGTGTAATAACCCTGAATATAATCAACACCGAAGGAGATGACTGTTTTCATTTCCTCGGAAGTTTCAACACCCTCTGCAAGCACCTTGATACCGTTGAGCCGTGCAAAGTCAATGGTGCTCTTTATGAACATCTGCTTGTTTACGTCCTTATCAATATCGGTGATGAGGAAACGGTCTATCTTGATTATCTGAGGAGAGTATCTGAGGAGGTTCACAATGTTTGAGTGTCCTGCGCCGTAGTCATCGACAGCGACCTGATTGTTTCGTGAATCACCGCCAAGCTTCTTGATGCGTTTAAGTTCATCATCGGAGAGTGTGTTCTGCTCGGTTATCTCAAAAACGAAATTATCCATGTATTCGCCGTATTTTGCACCGATCGTTGCATAGTCTGATTCATTCAGGAAATATCCCGGGATAAGGTTGATAAACACCTTTTTATGTCCGAACACATCGAGAGCGTGAGCATAATGATCCATGACATTGTAGAGCGTTGCACGTTCAATGTCATAAAGACGTCCGCATTGAGATGCTGCGTTAAGAATATCAAAAGGCGTCATGTTAATACTCTCGTCTGTACGCATAAGCGCCTCATAAGCATAGATATCGCCCGTTTTAGCGTCAACAATAGGTTGGAAGCAGTAGCGGAACAGGTTTTGCTCGATAAGCAGCGAGAAAACTTCTTCATCATATACCTGAGTATTTTCGGCTTTTTTATTTCGCTCGTTGCTGGCGTTCAGCTTGTTCTTATACAGCTCGCCGCTTGCGGTTTTAATAAAGGTTGAGAGCGTACCGTTCCAGCCCGGATCAGCAACAGTACAGCCGCAGTTGACTTCGACAGCACAGCGCTTGCCGCTGATAGTGTTAAAGCTTGCCATAAGAGTAAAGAAATTTGAAGTTGCGCTGTTGATCGTCTTGGATATCTGTTCTGCAGAACTGTAATAGTTTATTATGATAAATTCATTTTCCGAGATCTGTCCGATAAAGCAGTTGTCTGGATTTGCTGATTTAAGTCCATCCGCAACGGTTTTAACAGCATTTTCTACCTCTGCAATGCCGAAATTTTCGTAAATATACTTATATCTCGCAATAGCATAAATAGAAACAGACATTGGTCGGTTCCTGTTTTTTTCGTCTGCCGAAAACTCGGTGAACCACTTGCAGGCACCACGCAGGTTTGGAAGACCTGAAATAGGATTTGTGTAAGCTGCTTCCTCGGCAATAAGCTTCATTGTTTGCTGCTTCTGACGGTTGAACATTTCATTGAAGGAAATGTTTATAGCCTTGGTTATCCTCTTTATCTTGTGTGCGGATAAGCAGGCGTTTTCGATAACCGACGTATAGTATCCGCAAATGACTTTTCCAACGAATATCGGGCTCAGCACGATCATGCCGCAGTTCTTCGGATCATGGTCGGGGAGTGTGGTTCCGTCAGAGTTAAAGGGTGTGCATGGGTCGGACTCTGTGTCCCAGCTGTCGGAATGTGTAACTATGGTGTAATCGCCCTGATAT
>JBJEQL010000215.1:0-10981 GCA_051881735.1 Oscillospiraceae bacterium | reverse complement strand
GAAAAACTATGATAGTATTTACATAATGTTCGGAGCAAATTCTGCTGCCGCAACAGATTTTGAAGAACTGTCGAATTTTATCGAAGATATTAAAACAAACAACGAATCTGTCAAGATTTATCTGACCTCGCTCGTTCCGCTGAAAGGTGATAACGAAACAGAAGGTCTTACAAATACCGAGATTGATAATTTCAATTCTCATCTGCTAAAATATGCCAATGAAAACAACGTTTACTATATTGACCTCAATACTTTTCTTGTTGGAAATGACGGCAAGCTTCCAAAGTCAAAAGCAGAATCTGTCGGCGACAGACTGAAAAAGGATACTTATCTCGAAATAGCTGATTTTCTGCTTACTCATGTTGCTTGAATGTGAAAATTATAGAAAATTTTTCGTTCGGTACTTTACATACAGATCAAAATGTAGTAAAATATAATTGATAGATTATGCAAAGGAGTATGTTAACATGTCTGATGAACCTAAATATAAAAGAGTGCTTCTGAAGCTCAGTGGTGAGGCACTTGCAGGTGATAAGAAAACCGGACTTGACTATTCGGTAATTACCCCGATATGTGAAAGCATAAAAAAATGTGTTGATGTCGGCGTTGAAATGGGTATCGTTGTCGGAGGCGGTAATTTTTGGAGAGGCCGTTCAAGCGGTGCAATGGATAGAACAAGAGCTGATCATATTGGTATGCTCGCAACGACCATGAATGCACTTGCTGTTGCCGATGTTCTTGAGTCACTCGGAGTAAATGTACGAGTACAGACTGCGATCGCTATGCATCAGGTCGCAGAACCTTATGTACGAAATAAAGCTGTTCGTCACCTTGAAAAGGGAAGAGTTGTTATTTTCGGATGCGGAACAGGCAACCCATTCTTTTCGACCGATACAGCTTCAACGCTCCGTGCTGCTGAAATAAATGCGGATATCGTACTTAAAGCTACAATGGTTGACGGAGTATATGATAAAGACCCAAACAAGTACCCTGATGCTGTTAAGTTTGATGAGTTGAGCTTTAACGATATACTTGTTAAAAATCTTGCTGTAATGGACAGCACAGCTGCTTCCATGTGCAAGGATAACAATATTCCGATAATTGTATTCGATCTGAGCAGACCGGATAATATTTTTGACGCTTGCCTCGGCGAAAAAGTAGGTACAATTGTAATCGACAGAACAAAAAACTAATAATTCGGCAACAAGCCGCAATAAAGGAGTAAATTATGAACGAAAACGTAACTAAAGCACAGGAAAAAATGGAAAAATGCCTCAACAGCCTTGAACACGAGCTTTCTACTGTAAGAGCAGGAAGAGCTAATCCGGCTGTACTTGATAAGGTACTCGTTGACTACTACGGAACACCTACACCTGTTCAGCAGATGGCTGCAGTTTCCGTTGCAGAAGCAAGAATTCTTGTTATCCAGCCTTGGGATAAGAGCCAGCTCAAAGCTATTGAAAAGGCTATCCTTAATTCCGATATCGGTATTACACCAACAAATGACGGAAATGTTCTCCGTCTTGCATTCCCTCAGCCTACCGAAGAGCGTCGTAAGGAACTTGTAAAGCAGGTCAAGAAGTTCGGCGAAGAAGCTAAGGTTACTGTCAGAAATGTCAGAAGAGATACTCTTGACAAGCTCAAGACTCTCAAGAAGAACAACGAGATCACCGAAGACGATATGAAGGATATCGAAAAGGATGTTCAGAAGGTAACAGATACATTCTGCGATAAGGTCGATGCTGTTATTTCCGCTAAGGAAAAGGAAATAATGTCTATATAATGAAAACTGAAAAAAAAATGCCGAAGCATATCGGTTTTATTATGGACGGTAACGGACGCTGGGCTCAGAAGCGTGGACTTCCGAGAACCGCAGGTCACGCTGAAGGTGCTCAGACGTTCCGTAAGATCGCCCGTTACTGCAAGGATATTGGTATAAAATATATCACTTTTTATGCGTTTTCCACCGAAAACTGGAAGCGTCCGAAGCAAGAAGTTGATATGATAATGAAGCTTTTTATGCAGTATCTTGATGAAGCTGAAGATTTTGCCAAGGATAAAACACGGCTTATCTTTCTCGGCGACAAATCCCGTCTTGAACCGAAAATGAGAGAGAAAATGATACGTCTCGAAAGGGTCTCTGAAAATTTTGACGAAATGACTCTTGCCGTTGCGATTAATTACGGCGGAAGAGATGATATCGTTCATTCGGTTCGTTCTGTCGCCGAAATGCTTCAAAACGGCGATATCAAGGTTTCCGATATTGATGAAAGCCTTATAACAAGTCTGCTCTATACAGGGACTATGCCGGATGTTGATCTTATTATTCGTCCGAGCGGAGAGCAGCGGATCTCAAACTTCCTTATCTGGCAGTCGGCGTATGCAGAGTTTTATTTTACAGATGTTCTGTGGCCGGATTTTACACCGAAGGAGCTTGACAAGGCACTTGATGATTACGCTTCAAGAGGAAGGCGCTTCGGGGGAGTATAATTGAATTGCAGCTTTTTTCCTGAATTTGGGATTATATGAATAATTCAATACTTTTTGGTTCTATAATATATTTAGGAAACGATGCATTTTTGGGTACAGATCAAGGATACGCAATATTTTTTTGGAGTTATAAATTATGCTTACAAGAATTTTGACAGCAATTGTCGGAATCACCATCGGAGTAATTATCGTTCTGCTATCGGATACGATCGTTTTTCAGATAGCAGTTGCTGCTTTGGCAGTTATGATCGTCTATGAATTGTTTTCCAACTGCAAATGCTTAGAATTCAAGCTGCATAGCGCAATCTGTTTTTTATATGCAGGAGCATTGCCGTTTCTGATACAGTTCTGCAGTATGAATGTGATCTATATTGTTGCGGCGATATGCGTTCTTATCATGCTGATAGGCTTTATTGCATATCATAAATCGCTCACCTTTGATAAACTGTGCTTTATGATTGCATCAACGATATTGTCCTCGGCAGCGATGAGTTGTTTGGTGTTACTCAACAAGATGGATGAGCTGCACGGTGCGTTCTATGTTGTGCTATGTCTTGCGGCTGCGTGGCTGAGTGATGGAGCTGCATACTTTGTAGGAACATTTTGCGGCAAGCATAAGCTTTGTCCTGAGATTTCACCCAAAAAAACAGTTGAAGGTGCAATTGGAGGAATTGTCGGAAATATCGTTATTCTATATGTTTTCGTTATCGTTTATTCGATGATAATGCATTCCAAAGGATACGAGTTTTCTACTAATTATGTTTGGACTGGAATTGTCGGACTGATAACAAGCTTTTTGAGCATAATCGGAGATCTTACTGCATCACTTATAAAGCGACAGAACAATATCAAAGATTTCGGCAAGATAATGCCGGGTCATGGTGGTGTCCTCGACCGCTTTGACAGCGTTCTTGTTGTTGCGCCGTTTATGGCTCTTGCGTTTGAATATATCAAGATATTCTATTGATATTATTAGGGTATGCTTTTTTGCATACCCTAAAATTGATTTTTACAGAATTACAGGAGTGAACTTTTGGACAAATGAAAACAATTTCTCTGATAGGTTCAACCGGTTCGATAGGCGAGCAAACGCTCGATGTCTGCCGGAAGCATAACATTAAAGTCAAAGCTCTTGCTGCAGGAAGCAGCGTTAAGCGCCTTGCGGAACAGGTATATGAATTTAAACCTGATTATGTCTGCATTTTCGATGAAACAAAGTATTCCGAACTTAAAGAAATGCTTTCGGATATAGATGTCGAGATTGGCTGCGGTATGGAAGGACTTTGTCGTGCGGCAGTTATTGAAGGAGCAGACCTTTTTGTAAATTCCGTTGTCGGAATGGTAGGTCTTCTTCCTACACTTAAGGCAATTGAAGTTGGTCGGGATATCGCTCTTGCAAACAAAGAAACACTTGTTGCAGGCGGCGAACTTGTTATGAGGTCGGCCGAGGAAAAGGGTGTGACGATATATCCCATTGACAGCGAACATTCTGCGATTTTTCAATGCCTTCAGGGAAATGACAGAAAGACGCTTCGAAAGATAATTCTTACGGCTTCGGGGGGACCTTTTTTCGGAAAAACAAAAAATCAACTGAAAAATGTGACCGCAGCAGACGCATTGAAGCACCCTAACTGGAATATGGGAAACAAAATAACCATTGATTCTGCTACACTGATGAATAAAGGACTTGAATTCATTGAGGCAAAATGGCTTTTCGGCGTTAAACCGGAACAGATAGAAATTGTTGTAAACCGTGAAAGTGTTCTTCATTCTGCTGTTGAATACGATGATTATTCGGTAATTGCGCAGCTTGGAACTCCGGATATGAAGATTCCTATTCAGTATGCACTTTTGTATCCGAACAGAGTTGAATGTGATGTAAAGCCGCTTTCCTTGACAGACTACGGAACGCTGTCATTTTTTAAGCCTGATTTTGAAACATTTGATTGTCTTTCAGCAGCGATAAAAGCAATAAAACTTGGCGGTGCATATCCTTGTATCGTTAACAGCGTAAACGAAGAAGCAGTACGATTGTTTCTGCAGGGGAAGATATCATTCCTGAAGATTGGTGAACTTGCCATGGAAGCGCTTGAAGCATTTCCTTTAACAAATATCAGTTCGTATGACGATGTTGCTGCGGCGGATGCTGCTGCAAGAGAGTTAGCTTTTAGGAGAGTACAGCAGTAATGAAAACATTCTTGTCAATTGTTATCGGAATTTTCATTTTCGGTATAATCGTTATCGTACATGAGTTTGGTCACTATTTCGTTGCGAAGCTTTGCAAAGTCAAGGTTTCGGAATTTGCGATTGGAATGGGACCGGTGATATATAAGAAAAAGGGCAAAGAAACAACATTTTCGCTGCGCCTTTTGCCGTTGGGTGGCTTCTGTTCAATGGGTGAGGACGAGGATTCAGATGATCCGGATTCATTCCGAAAAAAGCCTGTTCTTGCAAAAATGGCGGTGATTCTCGCAGGTGCGCTCATGAATCTGGTGCTTGGTTTTGTGATTTCGGTTATTGCGATGATCGTAAGCGGAGTTGGGATCTCTTCACAGATCGTTTATTTTGATGAAAACGCAGTAAGTCCGAATTACGGTCTGCAGCTCAATGATACAATTGAAAGAATAAACGGAACCAAAATATATACTGCCCGTGACATTACCTATATTTTAAGTACCGATGAAGATGGAATTGTTGATTTTACTGTTAAGCGCAGCGGTGAAAGAATTGAGCTTAAAGGCGTAGAATTCCCTATGATAACTGATGAAAACACCGGTAAAGCAACCTTGAAATATGATTTTAAAGTTCTTGCTGAAAAAATAACGATAAAAAATGTAGTACCGTATGCTTTTAATAATTCGGTTTATTGCGGAAGAATCGTACTGATGTCGATTCGTGACCTTGTAACAGGAAAATATGGACTTAACGACCTGCAGGGACCTGTCGGAATTGTTACAACTATTGGATCATCGGTCACAGAAGAAGGGCTTGATTGGGATTTTCTGTTGCAGCTTGCGGCGCTTATAACTGTGAATATCGGTATATTCAATCTGTTGCCGATACCTGCACTTGACGGTGGAAGGTTTGTTTTTTTTGTGGTTGAAGTAATCCGCAGAAAACCTATGAAAGCAGAAACAGAGGGCATGATTCATTTTGTTGGACTTGCGCTGCTGATGATGCTTATGATAGCTGTAACATTCAATGATATAAAGAATATCTTTGTAAAATAACGGAGGTTTTATGCGTAAGGTTAAACCGGTCAAATTGAAAGATTTGATTTTTGAAGGAAAGAAAATATATATCCAGTCTATGCTGAATGTTCCGTCATACGATATAAAGGGTAGTGTTATTCAGGCAAAACGTCTTGAAGATGCAGGCTGTGACATAATCAGAGCTGCTATACCCGATGAAAAAGCACTTGACTTGATTCCTGCGATAAAAAGTGAAGTTTCCGTTCCGCTCGTTGCAGATATTCATTTTGATTACCGTCTTGCATTAAAAAGTGCAGAAATGGGTATCGACAAAATACGCATAAATCCCGGAAATATCGGTGAACAGGATAGGGTAAAGGCAGTTGCAGGAATTTGTAAGCAGAAAAAAATCCCTATTCGTATAGGTGTAAACTCAGGTTCGCTTGAGAAGGATATTCTTGCAAAATACGGCTCTCCGACTGCCGAGGCACTTGTTGAGAGCGCTCTCGGTCATGCAGAGTTGCTTGAAAAATGTGATTTTGACGATATCGTAATTTCAATTAAATCCTCTGATGTAAAAACAATGATAGAAGCATATCGTTTGCTTTCGCAGAAATGCAGTTATCCTCTCCATCTCGGAGTTACAGAAGCAGGAACAGCAAGAATGGGTCTTATAAAGTCCGCTGTTGGGATAGGATCGCTGCTTTGTGACGGAATAGGTGAAACTATCCGTGTTTCACTTACTGCCGACCCGGTTGAAGAGGTTTATGCGGCCAAGGATATTTTGAAGGCAATAGGAAAGGGAAGCGGCGTGAAGCTTGTTTCCTGTCCGACCTGCGGAAGAACAAGAATTGACCTTATTTCACTTGCTCAAAAGGTCGAAAACGCAGTCAAGGATATTAACAAGGACATAACCGTTGCGGTAATGGGTTGTGTTGTGAATGGTCCCGGGGAAGCAAGAGAAGCTGATATAGGTATTGCCGGGGGTGACGGGTGCGCTGTTCTGTTTAAAAAGGGAGAGGTCATTCGAAAAATTCCCGAAGAACGAATTCTTGAAGAGCTTCTTGCAGAGATAGCTGAAATCAAATAATAGACATAAGAAATATAATTGACAAGCTTTAATTTAGGAGTTGAAATAATTGCTTATAAAAGAGCTTTTTGCGGAGTATACCGAACTGATACCGAATTCTATCGGTAAAGGCGATGTTCTGAAACTTCAATATACACCGAATTTATCGGATATATTCATATATGCGTCTTTCGCCCAGCTTCAAAACAGCGAATACATAACCGATTTTGAAACTGCGCTCGGAAAAGCGCTGAATGTGTCTGTGAACCTTATTTGCAGATATGCGCCGAATATTTTCAGCGAAAAAGCGTTGCCTGAATTAGTTTTGCAGCTGAAAAAGAAAATTTCGCTCATCAACGGGTGCTTTAAAGGTGCAATGTACAGCTTGAACGATAACAAAGCGACAATCGCTATCAAGGGTGCAGGTACGGAGATGCTTATAAAAGCAGGTTTTGAGCGTGAAATGTCAAAGCTTATCCGTGAGTATTTTCAGCTTGATATTTCTGTTGAATTAAAATCGCTTTCCGTTTCAGAAAACAGAACTTCAAATTATGAACGTGAGATCGAAGCGTATATGGCAAGTATGCCGCAGCCTGAGGTTCCTCCGCCTGATCCTGCCGCTTCTTTTGATACTGAAATTGCTGCAGAAAATATTGTTACCATCGATTACAAAGACCTGCCCATTCTTACCGAAAATGCAGAACTTATTAAGGGAAGAAGAATTGAAGCACCGCCTGTGAATATAGCTGATATTCAAGGCAAGGTCAGCAATGTTGTAATATGGGGTGATACTTTTGATTATAAGGAAAAGGAGATACGCACCAAAAACGGCGAAAAGCGTGTTGTAAGCCTTAGTATCACCGACTATACAGGTTCAATTTCTATAAAAAGCTTTGAGAACAAAGATGATGAAAATGTCCTTGCTAAGTTTGCAAAGGGAGGAACGGTTCTTGTCCGTGGAAGAACTGAGTTCGATACCTTTGAAAACGAACTTGTGTTCAAGGCTAACGATATTATGAAGGTTAAGCGTGTTGAAAAAACGGATGATGCGGAAACCAAGCGTGTTGAGCTTCATGTCCACTCGAATATCTCAATGATGGATGCGATCACGCCTGTATCAAAGCTTATCAAGCGTGCGTTCAAATGGGGACATAAAGCGATCGCAATAACCGACCACGGCGTTGTTCAGGCATTTCCCGAGGCAAGTTCTACGGTTGCAGATATCCGTAAGGACGGTGGAGATTTCAAGGTTATTTACGGCTGTGAAGCCTATTCTGTAAATGACTGCGCTGAGGCTGTCCGTATTTTCCGTGACAAGGATATAAAGGACGAACTTATCGTTTTCGATTTAGAAACGACAGGTTTTAATGCTGAAGCCGAACGAATTATCGAGATAGGTGCTGTTAAGATACGCAATCTTGAAATTGAAGAAACTTTTCAAACTTTTGTGAACCCTGGAAAGGATATCCCCGAAAGAATAACCAAGCTTACAAGCATAACAAACGATGATGTAAAGGATGCACCTTCGCAGGAAGAGGCTCTTCATAAGTTTATTGAATTCTGCGGCGAAGCGCCCGTTCTGATTGCACATAATGCAGGTTTTGACTGCTCATTTATTGAAGCAGGATGTCTGCAGTACGGAATTGACTTCCATTTCACAATGGTCGATACCGTTGTAATGAGCAGAAGTATGCTTCCTGAACTTAAACGCCATAAGCTTGACAGCGTTGCAAAGGAGCTTAAGCTTGGAGAGTTTGACCACCACCGTGCTGATGACGATGCAAAAATGCTTGCGAGAATTTTCATCAAGCTTGCGACAAGGCTTGTTTCGGAAAACGGCATAAAACGCATATCGGAAATTAATGGCTGCGTTAAGAATGTTGACCCGAGATTGCTTAAAATGTATCATCAGATAATTCTTGTCAAGGACGCAATAGGACTTAAAAATCTTTATAAGCTTATCTCATACAGTAACCTTAAATATTACAGACGCCGCCCAAGAATTCCTATATCCGAAGTAATGAAGCACCGTGAAGGTCTTATCATAGGCAGCGCTTGTGAAGCGGGGGAGCTTTTTACCGCAATTAAAGACGGTCGCCCATGGGACGAGATAAAAGAGATCGCAAGTTTTTACGATTATCTTGAAATTCAGCCTGTCGGAAATAACGAGTTTCTTATACGTGACCCCGATCAGCCTTCGATAAATACAATTGAGGATTTGCAGGAACTTAACAAGAAGGTCGTCAAGGTCGGAGATGAGCTTGGAATTCCTGTTGTTGCGACTTGTGATGTTCATTTTATGGACAAGTCCGATGCTATCTTCCGAAGAATACTGCAGCAGGGTGGACTCAAAATGGCTGATGCAGCAAATCAACCTCCGCTTTATCTGCGCACGACCGATGAAATGCTGGAAGAATTTGCTTATCTCGGCAAGGAAAAAGCATACGAAGTCGTTGTTACAAACACAAACATGATCGCTGATTGGGTAAATCCCGATATCGTTCCTATTCCGCCGGGAACGTTTACTCCAGAGATCGAGGGTGCAGAGGAAGATCTCCAGCGTATCACATGGACAAAGTGCAAGGAGATATACGGTGATCCTCTTCCCGAGCTTGTTGAAAAGCGTCTTGAAAAAGAGCTTAACTCAATTATAAAGCATGGTTTTGCGGTGCTTTATATGATCGCACAGAAGCTTGTTGCAAACTCAAATGAGCACGGTTATCAGGTAGGTTCAAGAGGTTCGGTAGGTTCTTCGTTTGTTGCTTCAATGGCAGGAATTTCTGAGGTAAATCCTCTTCCGCCGCACTATATCTGTCCGAAATGCAAACACAGCGAATTCATTACCGACGGTTCGATAAGCTCAGGCTTTGACCTGCCTGCAAAGGATTGTCCGAACTGCAATATTCCAATGAACCGAAACGGACACGATATACCGTTTGAAACGTTCCTCGGTTTTGACGGCGATAAAGCGCCTGATATTGACCTTAACTTTTCGGGTGAATACCAGACATTTGCCCATAAATACACGGAAGAACTGTTTGGAGTTGACAATGTGTTCAAGGCAGGAACAATCGGTTCAGTTGCAGATAAGACCGCTTATGGATATGTTATGCACTATCTTGAAGAAACCGGTCAGGTCGCAACAAAAGCGGAGATCGCAAGACTTACTATCGGCTGTACCGGCATCAAGCGTACAACATCACAGCACCCGGGAGGAATGGTTGTTGTTCCCTCAAAATTTGAGGTTTACGATTTTACGCCTGTTCAGCATCCTGCTGACGACCCCGACTCCAATTTTATTACAACGCATTTCGACTTCCATTCACTTCATGATACTATCTTGAAGCTTGACGAACTCGGACACGACGTTCCGACGCTCTATAAGCATCTTGAAGATCTTACCGGAATAAAAACCGATGATATCTTCCCCGGAGATGAAAAGGTAATGAGCCTTTATACCTCTACAGAAGCTTTGGGCGTCACACCGGAACAGATCGACAGCCTTACCGGAACACTTGCTATTCCGGAAATGGGCACGGGTTTTGCACGTCAGATGCTTATAGACGCACAGCCGAAGAAGTTCTCCGACCTCTTGCAGATATCGGGACTTTCACATGGTACTGATGTATGGCTCGGAAATGCACAGGATCTTATCAAAAACGGAACTTGTACGATTTCCGAAGTTATCGGCTGCCGTGACGGTATTATGACATACCTTATTTATCACGGTGTTGAGCCGAAAACGGCGTTCAAGATAATGGAAATTACCCGAAAGGGAAAAGCGCCAAAGCTTCTTACCGAAGAAATGAAGCAGGATATGCTTGCACATGATGTTCCGCAATGGTATATTGACAGCTGCCTTAAGATCAAGTATATGTTCCCGAAAGCCCACGCAGCAGCGTATGTTATTTCGGCAAACCGTCTTGCGTGGTTCAAGGTATATTATCCGCTCGCATTTTATGCGACAATATTCACCGTCCGAGGTGAAGACTTTGACGCCGAATCTGCTATTGCAGGAAAAGACGCTGTTCGCTTCAGGCTGGACGAGCTTAAGCAAAAGGGCAATGAGCGTTCTGCAAAGGAAACATCCACAATGGATATGCTCATGATTATAAATGAGATGATGCAGAGGGGATTTGAATTCCTGCCTATCGATATATATAAGTCACACGGTACCGATTATACGATAGAGGACGGAAAGATACGTCTTCCGTTCTGTGCTGCTGCTGGT
>JBJEQL010000214.1:0-11034 GCA_051881735.1 Oscillospiraceae bacterium | reverse complement strand
ACGTCTTACTCAATTCTCCCCAGCATAGCTGGGGGTTTAAGTGTTTCAATTAATATTATTCAAACACAATTCAAGCATTACGAAAAGTGCAGTATAGTAAATAACCTCCCTATTAAGCAGTATTTTTCGGCGTGTTTCGGAGATTGACGTTTATAAAAAGTCATTTTTAATATAACTCTAACAATTCTCAAGCAATCCGCAAACAAAAGCAGATTATAATATAAACACAATAAAGTTCAACAAAACGGAGGAAGATAAATGAGCGAGAAAAATTTTATCGGATATGAATATCACAATGTAACAGTAAAAAGAAGTATGGTATCGGTCTATACAGACGGGTACGAAAATTTCGGCTGGCAGCTTGAGGGTACGGAATATGCACTTGGGTCGGTGGACTCGGTTATCCTTAAATTCAAGCGTGACCGCAAGATACGCAACAAGACCGAGCTTACAAGGCTACAGCGCAACTTTGACGCCTGCGTAGGTGAGATAGTTGCTCTTGAAAATTCAAAAATGGTCAAGGCTTCTATTGCGGCTTATGCTGTAGGAATTGTCGGAACAGCCTTTATGGCCGGTTCGGTTTTTGCGGTAACATCGTGCTTGATACTGCTGTGTATAATCCTTGCCGTTCCTGCGTTTGCCGGCTGGATACTCCCGTACTTTCTTTTTAAGTCTATTGTTAAGAAGAAAACTGCAGAAGTTGATCCGCTTATAGACCAAAAGTACGATGAGATTTATACTGTCTGCGAAAAAGCAAATTCATTGCTGGACAAAGTGGAATAAATGCAGTATAATTGATATGGCTTTTACATTAAGTGACGTAAAGATCTATAACGGAGGTATATGATGAGAGCGGCAATTTATAACGGAAAAGAAAATGTTCTGCTTACGGAGCTTGACACGCCATCGGCAGGCGATAACGACATTGTTGTGAAAAACATTTACGCAAGCATTTGCGGTACGGATGTTGCAGTTTATATGCACGGTCCGAATACGGGACATCGTGTGACAGTAGGCGGCGAGTTTGGTCACGAAATGGTATCAAGGGTAGTGGAAGTCGGCAAAAACGTGAAGGATATTCACGTTGGTGACAGAGTTTATCCTTACCCAAGACTTGCCAAGGGCGATCCAAAGCGTGCCGGAACTGTGGGAGCATTTTCAGAGTATATACTTATCCCGAATGCAGAACTGAACAAGCAGGTTTATGCGGTAAGCGATAAAATTTCCGATAAAACAGCCGCTCTTATTGAGCCGTTTACCGTAGGCTGCCGTGCTGCAAGGCGTGCCCTGCCCCGAAAGGGTGAGAGCGCAGTAGTTTTCGGAGCTGGAACTATCGGAATTGCGGCGGCAATATCGCTTAAATATTTCGGCTGTGAAAAGGTAATGATATGCGACCGAAGCAGTTTAAGGCTTGAAAAGGCAAAAGAGCTTGGCTTTGCCGTATGCAATAACGAGAATGAGGATTTTCGATCCGCCGCTGTAAAATATTTCGGAGAAGCTCCCTCACTCAACGGTATGACTGCTGATATTGATATTTTCATCGACGCCGCAGGCGCAGATCTTATTCTTGACCTGTTCCGTGAGTTCGGTAAGATAGAAAGCCGAATGGTAGTAGTGGCTGTTCACTCGGGAATGCGTCCTGTGGATATATTGTCAATGACATACGCACAGCAGGCGCTTATCGGCAGCGGAGGATATATGCCCGAGGACGTTCGTGATGTTATGAGCATTATGGAAAGCGGCAGGTGGGATATTGAAGGAATTATCACTCACGAGTTTCCTTGGGAAGAACTGCCTGCTGCCATAGAAAAAGCCTCGCAGACGGACGAGGCTTTGAATGTTGTTATCAAATACTGAAAATGCGTATTATCCGCATATAATCACAGGAAATACCGCAGTACAAAAACCAATATATTTAAGGATACGCTGATTATTGCTGCGGCAAAGCGAAGCAATCGTTTCGCCGTTTTGAAAAATGTACGAATTTCCTGTCTTTAATGTCATTATGACATAGACATTTTGAAAAACGGCAGAAACGTATTAATCAGCGTTTCCTTAGCTCGTCGCCTATCGAGCATATTACCCGTGGCGTACCGTACCACTCAAGCATACTGAAAAAAATGTCTCCCCACTCATTTCCACTTTTTCCCTCGGAAAATATCATGTTTACGGGAACGGAAACAATAACGGATATAACACCTGTCCAGAAGCCCACAAGCATAGCCTTTGTGAAGCTTTCAAAGTTTCGCTTTTTCATGCACACCGCAAGGAATATGCCTATTGCCGAACTTGACAGAATATAGGGCAACGCCTCAATTTCAAATATACCGTAAATCAGATTGTTGCACACCCCTGCAATAACGGCTCCGCCTATACCGAAAAAGTAAGCGGCGGCAAAAGCGCCTATCGTATCCAGCCACAACGGCAGCACAAGTGACTCGGCAAGGGATTTTCCGCCAATATTGAGTGCAATACATATTACCATTATCAGAAATCTTTTTCCGAAGGAAAGGTTACGGCTGTTCATACTTCAACATCTCCCGCTGCTTCATAATTACTCGGTTATATGCTCATTAAAATGTTTTTTCACTTATCCACTCTACCATTTTAGCACACTCAAATAAAAATCAACAAAAAAGGTGGCTATTTATTTTCCATAACAAAAACAGCCCCCCGTTTCCTAAAACGGGAGGCTGCTCAAGCTTATCAGCGAATGCCGTATTTTTCGATAATGTAATCCATGTCCTTGTCACCGCGACCCGAAAGGTTTACAAGGATAGAACCCTTGCCCATCTTCTTTGCAAGTTTGATAGCATACGCAACAGCGTGGGAACTTTCGATAGCGGGGATAATTCCCTCCATTTTTGAAAGGGTAAAGAACGCATCGATGGTCTCGTCGTCGTTGACCACATCGTATTCCACCCTACCCATATCATGGAGAAAAGCGTGCTCGGGTCCCGATGAGGGGTAATCAAGACCACTTGCAACCGAGTATACGGGTGCAGGCTCGCCGTTTTCGTCCTTGAGCATAATGCTGTTAAAGCCGTGCATAACGCCCTCTGTACCGTATTTAAGGCTTGCGGCATGGTCACCCAAAGAGGTGCCTCTTCCGAGAGGCTCTACGCCGTAGATTTTAACAGGGTCGTTCAGGAAGCCCGAGAACAATCCCATTGCGTTTGAGCCGCCGCCAACACAGGCAACAACAGCGTCGGGAAGCTCGCCCGTCATTTCGATAAACTGCTCTCTTGCTTCAATTCCCACAACACTCTGGAAATCACGTACCATCATGGGGAACGGATGAGGTCCAACTACCGAGCCGATGCAGTAGATGCAATCCTTGTACTCCCTGCAATATGCGGCAAAAGCGGCGTCAACAGCTTCTTTAAGTGTCGCAAGACCGTCTGTTACCTCCACAACATTTGCGCCGAGTATCTTCATTCTTGCCACGTTGGGAGCCTGCTTCTTTATATCCACCTCACCCATATAGATATCACATTCAAGTCCGAAATAAGCCGCCGCAGTCGCAAGAGCAACGCCGTGCTGACCTGCTCCCGTTTCGGCAATGACCTTTTTCTTGCCCATATATTTTGCAAGCAGCGCCTCGCCCATACAATGGTTGAGCTTGTGTGCGCCCGTGTGGTTCAGGTCCTCGCGCTTAACGTAAAGCTGCACGTTTCCGCGGCTTCCCGAAAGGCGCTCAAGATAGGATATAGGTGTGGGTCTGCCTTGAAATTCCTTGCGTATCCTGCGAAGCTCGCCGATAAATTTGCTGGATTTGCAAATCGTGAAATATGCCTCGGTTATCTCGTCCATTGCTTTTTTCAAGTCGTCGGGGATAAATGCGCCGCCGTATTTTCCGAAAAATCCGTTGTTGTCTGGATAGTTCTTGAAGTAGGTGTCAAACTCGATTCCGTTGTAATTCATAATGTTTTCCTCCCTAAAATTGGTTTCATGCCGTTTTCCTGCAAAAACAAAAACGCCCCTGACAGAAAAACTACGCTTCTGTCAAGGACGAATAATCACAGTATATGACCCTTTAATAGGTAGGACATCTGTTTTATCCGCGGTGCCACCTTGATTCACGGCAAGGCCGTGCGCTTAGCAGGATACTGACATATCCCCGGCAACTAACGTATGCCGACACGCCGCAGAATACTCGATACGAGACTCTTATAACTTTCCTCCACGCCCTCAGCGGTCCATTTGACAACTTGTTTCTTACCCGACTTTCAGCACCTCGGGCTCTCTGTAAAGGCATCATTGCCGTTATCTCCGCATCAATGGGGTATAACTCTTTGTAATATGGAGTATAGCATAATGTTATCTGTTTGTCAATAGTTTTTTAAAAAATATTTTTTCGTACCGAATTTTTATGAAAAAGCATTACGTATAGATAGACACGCAGTATTTTTCCGCCTGAACATTCCACATCTCGGCATAGGTGCCGCCCTTTGCAAGCAGCTGGTCATGAGTGGCGCATTTTGCAATGCTTCCGTTTTCAAAGAGAATGATGCGGTCCGCGTCCTTTGTTGTGGAAACCTGTGGGAAATGAGGAGCACCGCCTGATTTTCCGCATTTTCAGCATACTCTTTTTTAAGCGGTACTGTGCAAGCAACAGCAACCAAAACACCAGCCTTGATAACATTTTTTCTTCTGCTATCAAGGCCGGTGTTATTATATCAACCGCTTTGCTTCGACTTCTCTAATAGAAACTCACGGCCATTGGTTTCAATTAGATAAGTCATACAGCATTTCCCTCTATAGGGTACAGTTTTGACATTATTATATCAAAAGCACTCTAAAAGTCAATGCTCTTGTAGGGCGCAAATATAATACATCATTATGATTGTCCTTTTTTGATTTATTGATTTCTTTATGGGAATATGGTATAATATTGAAAATTACGTTGGGTGCAAATGCTCGACAAATCGAAATTTGAAAGGGGTTATGTGAATGGAAATTTTAGAATTTGGCGACAAAAGCAAAAGAAAAATTATTCTTATACTAAACACCATTTAAAATATGGAAAAAATCAAGCCGACAATCTCGTAACTGTTGAAAACAGTTTTATATTGGATTTCGGCGCAGATTTTTCCCGTTTTTTATTGGTGTTTAGTATTAAAGCGGTTTAGAATTGATACCCCCTAACCTGTTTCCTGCATACAGCAGAACGAGGAGATTGCACTCCACATTAAGTGCAGCGGTGGCAGAATTGTGATAAAATGCTTGACGAGTTTCCCGATACCCATAATGCCGCAGAGCTGCCTTAAAATAGGCGGCTTTGCTTTTTTTATTGAAATTCTTGGTTGATTGTGATATAATTATCTCATTGACATATCGGAATATATGAGAATAGAAATACAGAAAGGGTTTTGTATGGAGATTGTAAAAATAGCTCAACATAATCTTGCGGATATAAACAAGGCAAATCAACCATTTGAGATCATAGGAAAAATAAAGCCAACATTTAATGACGGAATTTGGACATATACAGAAGAATTATTTGAACAGACCTATACGAAAGCATATCCTAATGATACCTTTGACTGTGCTGCATATATAGATAACAACGATAAGACCATTTTCTTAGCATATTCCGGTACAGAGTGTATCGGACAAATCGTATTAAAAAGAGATTGGAATAAATATGCTTTTATTGAGAATATATGTGTTGCAAGATCCGCCAGAGGACAAGGGGTCGGTACCGGCTTAATAAAAAAGGCAGCTGAATGGGCCAGAAATGCCGATCTAAAAGGATTGGCTTTAGAAACACAAGACAATAATCTATGGGCGTGTCGTTTCTATTCAAAATGCGGTTTTGTAATCGGTGCAGTTAATACTATGCTGTATAGGAATTTTGATAACGAAGAATTTGCAGTTTTTTGGTATTTACAGTTCTAAGTAACCGCTGATCAATACATTTTTGCCGTTTTTCAAAATGTCTATGTCAGAATGACATTAAAGGCAGGAAACTCGTACATTTTTCAAAGCGGCGAAACGAACGCTTCGCTTTGCCGCAGCAATAATCAGCGTATCCCTAATCCCCGATAAAAGTGTAGCCAAAAAAATCGGTGCATAATCCATATAAAGCTGTTTTCAACAGCTACAAGATTTTGCACCGATTTTTTTGTACACTTTTATCGGGGATTTGTATTATTTGACAGATCGTCAAAACTACTGCTTATGCAAAACGAATGAATGATTATCATTTTTTCATACAAAACAGCCTATATTACAACGTTTGCAGATTTTTGCTGCATATCAGATAAAACCGTTATAACAGCAACTCTAAAAACTACGTAAATACACAATTCAATTGTCTGCAAACGTTTGCACATATTCTTGCTGCGGCACATAATTTTTTCGTTTTTTCTATATCCTGAAAGATAAAAACACGTATAATTGCTGCTGTTTTCATTATGCATGCAATCGTTTGCAGTTTTTTTGCTTGAATATTGTCAATTACGATGATATAATAACACCAAGAAAACATATTAAACATATAAAATTTATCAGTAAATATTTTATAGAAAAGGATGAATAGAATGAAAAAAAGAAAAATAACCGATACGCTTCTGGGACTGATAGTACCTGCAGTCATTGTTCTTATGTGGTGGTATGTTACAACATTTAAGAACATTCCGAATACGATTTTGCCATCTCTTCCGGATGTAGGAAAAAGATTCTCTGTTCTTTTAGGCAGCGGAAAGCTTGCTGACGATCTTAAGATCAGTCTTCTGAGAGTATTAAAAGGATACTTAGTTTCAGCTGTACTCGGAATTTCCCTCGGAACCGTAATCGGAATCTCAGAAACAATCCAAAAACTTCTTCAGCCCATACTGACAGTTATAAGGCAGATACCTATTATGGCATGGATCCCACTTCTTATACTTTGGTGTGGAATTGGTGAGGGTTCCAAGATAGTAGTAATTGTTCTCGCATCGTTTTTTCCAATCATGGTAAACACTCAGGCAGGAATAAGCAGTACGCCTCTTGAATTTGTGGAAGTAGCACGTTTGTATAGGCAATCAAAAATCAAGACTTTTCTCAGGGTTTATCTTCCCCACGCACTTCCGCACATTCAGACAGGGCTGAAGCTTGGTCTTGGAGTATCATGGATGGCGGTCGTTGCAGCGGAACTTATTGCAGCAACATCCGGAATAGGCTATAGCATGAGCTACGCAAGAACACTTATGCAGTCCGACACGGTAATAATTGATATGCTCATCATCGGACTTGTGGGAATTATGATGGATAAGATCGTTACAGTAATATTCAATTCGCTTACGCCATGGGAAAAGAAAAAAAGGGAGAGAAACTAATGTCAACTGAAAAAGAATCCAGTCTTATTATAAAGCATCTCAACAAAACCTTCAATGTTGACGGTAAAAAGGTTGAAATTCTCAAAGACATTAACCTTGATATCAAAAAGGGTGAATTTATTACCATAGTTGGTCACAGCGGATGCGGAAAATCCACTATGCTAAAGATTATTGCAGGACTTGTAGGATACGATGACGGTGAGATAATCCGAAACGGAAAGACGCTGGCAGGCCCCGACACAGACTGCGGAATGGTATTTCAGGAACACAGACTGCTGCCATGGCTGAAAATAAAGGATAATATCGGATTTGGACTTGAAAAGAAAAATAAAGCTGAATGGGAGGAAAAGGTTAGTCGTCAGATACAGCTTGTCAAGCTGGAAGGTTTTGAAAATGCATACCCTTCGCAGCTTTCGGGAGGAATGAGCCAGCGAGCGGCTATTGCAAGAGGACTTGTTACAAACCCCGAAATTCTTCTCCTTGATGAACCTCTTGGAGCCTTGGATGCACTTACAAGAGTACAGATGCAGAAGGAAATACTCCGAATATGGAAGGAAGAAGGCACTACAATGATAATGGTTACCCATGATATTGATGAAGCGGTATTCCTTGCCAACAAAATTATAGTAATGTCTGCTCGCCCCGGTGAGATAAAGGAGATAATAAATATAGAAACATCAAATGCCAGGATTCGAGGCAGTGCAGACTTTAACTATTACAAAAACAAAGTCTACAAACACTTCTTCACAGAGGAACAGCGTGAAGCAGAGTATTATCTGTAATACAGGGAGGATGTAATTATGTTCGTGATTCGACGATGTTGCAGTTATACCAAGACACGCAAATAATTAAAGAGGTTCCATAAAAATATCGGAGGAAATGAAAATGAAAATAACAAACAAAACTATCGCATTTATACTTGCAGCAATCATGTCAGCATCCTTTGCAGGCTGCTCATCTGCCCCCGCTGCTGAAAACACCGCATCAGATTATGCTGCTGTATCAGATACTGACGTATCAATAAAGAAGATCCGGATCGGTTCCCCAACTGCCGACGCAACGGCTCTTGTAGAAAATGCAGGCGTTGCCTTGAAACTCGGATACATAGAAGAGGAACTTAAAGCAGTGGGATATGAAGCTGAGCTTGTAGGCTTTGGCCAGGGCGGCACAGCCATCAACGAAGCACTTGCTTCTGATCAGGTAGATGCCGCATTTGTGGGCGATATTCCATCCATTATCGGAAAGAGCAATGGACTTGATATTGAAGTAGTTGCAAATCTGAATAATTCTGCCGGTATGGGTATTCTTGTAGGCAATAATTCAGGGATCACAACTCCCGAAGAGCTTAAAGGCAAAAAAGTAGTAGTAGCATTCGGAACAACTACATACGTTTATCTCATCAGACTGCTTTCTCAGTACGGAATGACAGTTGATGATGTGGAACTTATCAACGACATTGCAAACGGAGGACCTTTGGTAGCGTCAGGCGATGCGGATGCGTTGATATCAACAAGAGCAGGTCTGTTCGGTTATCAGGACGCAGGTCTTGGCAGCATACTGACAACATCTAATGACGATACTGACGTCAAGACAGCTGCTCAGTTCTTCTTTTACGCTAACAAAAGCTACATTAAAGAAAATGAAGATGCAATAAAAGCAATCATTCGTGCACTAATTCGTGCAAAGGATTCAGTTTCAGCTGACCCTGATGCAGTTTTTGCAGCTCTTGAAACCGAAGACCGTTCAGCTGCCACCTGGGAGAAGATCTACCCCAAAGCAGGTGGCTATGAATACTTTGAACCTTACATCACAGCAGCCGATGAGGAGTACTACAACAGTACTGTTAAACTCCTGCTGGATTCTGGCGTAATCACAAATGAGATAAATGCATCTGATTTCTTTACAAATGAATATACCGAAGCAGTCTATAACGAACTTGGAAGAACTATTCCTCAGTAACTCATAATTTTGAAAGGATATGATAATATGTCAAAATTCAACGGAAGCATTGGAATCACAGAAGGAGATTCAATAAGCAGCTATACTCACGAACCTGCCGTTAAACGCCCTAATGTAGTGTACATCGTTCTCGATGATATTGGATTTGCACAGCTGGGATGCTATGGTTCAAATATTGAGACTCCCAACATTGATGCATTGGCAGCAGGTGGACTCAGATATAATAATTTCCACACAACTGCTATCTGCTCCGCTACAAGAGCAAGTCTGCTCACAGGTGCAAATCATCACACTGTTGGTATTAGGACTGTGGTTGATACCCTGAATGGTTCATATCCTAATCAGACAGGTTATCTCGATCCCCACTATGCAACCACTGCAGAGGTTCTCAAGGAATACGGCTATACAAACTTTCTTGTAGGTAAATGGCATCTTACTCCGTTCAATGAGGCGACCGATGCAGGTCCGTATCATAACTGGCCGCTGAGCAAGGGTTTTGACAGATTCTACGGTTTTATGGAGGGCTACACCGATCAGTATGAACCGGATATCGTTATTGATAATCAGAGAGTTCTTCAGCCCGGCGACAGAGGCAAGGATTATCATCTTTCCGCTGACCTCGCAGATCAGGCAATTAAGCTTCTGAACCGTCAGCATACCGCTTATCCCGACAAGCCTTTCTTCCTTTATTTTGCTCCCGGTGCAGGTCACGCTCCTCATCAGGCTCCGAAGGAATATATAGACAAGTATAAGGGTAAATTCGATGCCGGCTGGGATGAGATACGTGAGCAGTGGCTCTCAAACCAGAAAAAGATGGGCATCACTCCTGAGAACACGACGCTCAACCCCAGAAATGAATATGTAAAGGCATGGGCAGACTGCACCGATGATGAAAAGAAGGTCTATGCAAAATATATGGAAGTATTTGCAGGCTTTCTCGATTATACGGATGCTCAGATCGGACGTGTTCTTGATTATCTCAGAGCGATCGGAGAATATGACAATACGGTAATAGTTCTTATCTCCGATAACGGAGCAAGTGCCGAAGGCGGAAAGAACGGACGGATCAATCAGGAAAAGAGCCTCAGCATAGTTGAGGATAACAACAACGTGGAGCTTACTCTTCCACACCTTGATGAGCTTGGAAGCAACAGATATACCAATCCTCACTATCCCGTAGGTTGGGCAAATGCAGGAAATACTCCTTTCCAGTGGTACAAGTCCTTCGTTCACTCAGGCGGCGTAAAGGATCCTCTTATTGTCAGCTATCCTAATGGAATAAAGGCAAAGGGCGAGGTCAGAAGCCAGTATCTGCATGTTATTGACATTGCTCCTACTATCCTTGATATTATCGGTGTGGAAAAGCCGTCCCATATCAAGGGTGTTCCTCAGAACGACTATCATGGCGTAAGCTTTGCATATACCTTTGATGATGCTTCTGCACCTAACAGAAAGCATACTCAGTATTATGAACAGACAGGCAACAGAGGTATCTGGCATGACGGCTGGAAGGCAATTACCGTCCATATAGGCACAAAAGATTTCATTAACGAGAAATGGGAGCTTTATCATACCGATGAGGATTTCTCCGAATCAGTTGACCTTGCTGACAAGTACCCCGAAAAGCTTCGTGAGCTTGTTGCTCTCTGGTATGCAGATGTTGAACAACCCAAACGGAACATTTTCTTTTTAATAAAACGGGCATTAAATCCTGCCCACAAACTTGTAGTAAATCTCGATTTTCTGAGCTTTT
>JBJEQL010000213.1:0-2729 GCA_051881735.1 Oscillospiraceae bacterium | reverse complement strand
TTGTGCCGTACTACCTGATTAATGTCTGCTTTTGCCGCCACTAACGGGCGGCAAGGTGCAAGGTTTTTTGGCTGAACCGCAAAAAAACTTGCACCCAACAACCGAAAAATGCTCCGAAGCAAAGCTTCTACGCACTTTTTCGGTTGTTGAGCAGACATTATTTAAGTTCAAGACGCATTTCGGTATTTCCTCTTTCGACAAATCCGTTTTTTAGATAAAGCGGCTTGCCCATCTTTGTAGCAGAAAGGTCGATACAGGTCACGCCTTGATCCCTTGCATCGGATATTATCCTGCGGAGTATTGCTGAAGCAACACCCTTTCTTCGAAACTCTTCCATTGTATAGACATTCATCAGAAGTGCAGTTTTTCCGTTGATAAAATGTGTGTTTGCCGGACGTTCTACGGTTATATAGAAAATAACAGCAGCCGGAACACCGTTTTCTTCTGCAATATATGCTGTAAAATCCCTGCCGATATGTCGATTGAAATAATCAGGAAGCTGTTCGTTCAGCTTGTCCGTCTGCTCCTTTGAAAGCGGCCCCATATCGTCATTAATATAAGCGAAACGAAACTTTATCAAAAGATCTATATCATCGGTAGTTGCGATTCTGATATTCATTAGAATACGTCCTTCTTTCTTATGATATGACGTCTTATTAAAATTCCGATCGAAAGAGTGATACATCCAAGCAGGAAAAGCGGAACTATCCACTTATTCTGAGATTCGTCCTGTGTTGATTTTAATTCTGTCCAAAGATCCTGAAGCTTCTGGTTTGCCTCATCGGAAAGGTTGGCGTAAACAGTTGTGTTTTCATTCAGATAATCATTGTCGGGATAGGATATCTCATCGTTTTTAATATCGTCATCAAGCATATCGAAAGCAGCACTGTTCGGAGTAGAATACCCGATATAGGTTGTTGTTGCATAAGCAATGTCGGGTTCGCACATAAAGTTGATATACATTTCTGCCGCTTCTTTTTGCTTTGCGCCGGTTGGAATACATATAGCATCGATAAAAAGGTTCGTTCCGCTTTTGGGAATAACAAAGTCTAAATCTTCATATTCATCCATAAGGGTAACTGCATCACCAGCATAATAAGGTGCTATAAGCGCTTCGCCTGCTCCTATCTTATCAAAGATCTCATCCATTACATACGCTTGAATAACCGATTTTTGCTCTTTGAGCAGCTCTGCGCAGTTCTCAAGTTCCTCAAAGTTTTCGGTATTAAGCGAATATCCAAGCCTTATCTCAGCAATCGCAAAAGCATCTCGAGGATTATCAAACATCAAAATTCTGTCGGAGTAGTCCTCGCTCCAAAGAATATCCCAATCTATTTCCTCGGGCGGAATATCTATCATTGTTTTATCGTATATTATTCCGACAGTTCCCCATGTATAAGGCACGGAATATTCATTCTGAGGGTCATACTCGGGATTGACAAAAGTATTGGTTATATACTTGAAATTAGGGATATTGTTAAAATCAAGCTTCTGCAGCATATTTTCATGGATCATTCTTGAGATCATATAGTCGGACGGAATGATAATATCATAGCTTGCTCCACCGCCTTTAAGCTTTGCATAAAGCTCTTCATTGGTGGCATAGTTCGTATAATTGACCTTTATTCCCGTAAGCTTCGTAAATTCGGCATTGACATTAAGAGTGTTTTCTTCGGAGCCGTCGGAAATATATTCTCCCCAGTTATAGACATTTATTGTGATTCCTTTGTCACGAAAGCGTGAGTAATACTCATCATCGGAAATTGTAAGAGTCTGAACTCTGGTTTCTTCTTCCTCTTCTTCCGATTCATCTTCGATATGGTCAGCGCAAGCTGAAAGAGAAAGACACAAAGCAGCGGCTACGGCAAAAGGAAGGAATTTTTTCATTACTGTCTTTCCCCCTTTTCCTTTGCATTGCTCTTTATTTCAAGAATGTTTTTAATAACAAGTATAACCACAACTACGAGGAAGATAATTGTTGAAAGAGCATTTATCTCTGGGCTTACTTTTCTTCTTGTCATAGAATAGATAGTAACGGGAAGTGTCTGCATACTTGAACCGCAGGTAAAATAGCTGATTATAAAGTCATCAAGCGAGAATGTGAACGAGATAAGGAAACCCGAAACAACGCCCGGCATGATCTCCGGCAGAACGACCTTAAAGAACGCCTGAAGCGGATTACATCCTAAGTCCTGCGCAGCTTCATACACAAACGGATCCATTTGTCTAAGCTTTGGCATGACATTCAATATTACATAGGGAACGTCAAATGTGATATGTGCTATAAGCAGCGTTACAAATCCGAATTCAAAATTCATTCTTGCTGCAAAGAACACAAAAAGCAGCATCAGCGATACGCCCGTTACGATCTCCGGATTGATAATTGGAAAATTTGTAATATTGAGAACGATCATTCTCGGAACCTTTTTCATATTGTTTATTCCGACTGCTGCGGCTGTTCCGAGTATCGTTGAAGCTATCGACGCAAGTATTGCTATAATGATAGTATTTACAAGCGAGGACATTATGATCTCGTTTTTAAAGAGCTTAATATACCAGTCAAAAGTAAATCCCGACATTACCGAACGGCTTTTTGTTGTATTGAACGAAAAAACTATCAGCACAAAAATCGGAACATATAAAAACATCATTACAAGGGCAAGATAAACTTTGGATAATTTCTTCATATTCTCTCCCCCTTACATTACCATAACGCCGTCTTCATCGGC
>JBJEQL010000212.1:0-11094 GCA_051881735.1 Oscillospiraceae bacterium | reverse complement strand
GCCTTTCGCCGCCTTTTGTGCGGCTGCCGTATAAAAGAATGTTCTGTTCCTCTTCTGTCAGGTCTTTCCACGGAACGTCTGTCCTGAAATATTCGGGGCGGCGATAAACCTTCCAGTAATAATTTCCCGTGCCGAATGCAGGCAGATTAAAACAGCCTTCGTCATAGGTCTTATCGGCGTCAATAAGGTTGTTCATATCGAAATCCATTATCTTTCCGATACCTGCGCAGGTGGGGCACATTCCGTTAGGATTGTTGAAGGAAAAGTATGAGGCAGGACCTACCGACGGCGTACCGATTCTCGAAAACATAAGGCGCAGCAGCGAATACATATCGCTTATCGTGCCAACCGTTGAACGTGCATTTCCGCCAAGACGGGACTGGTCGATTATAACCGAGGGATTGAGATTGTCGATAAACTCCACATTGGGCTTTTCGTATTTCGGCAGTCTGCCTCTTACCCAGGAGCTGTAAGTTTCGTTCATCTGGCGCTGGCTTTCCGCCGCAACGGTATCAAAGACGATACTGGACTTTCCCGAGCCTGAAACACCCGTAAAAACAACAATTTTGTTCTTTGGGATATCGAGGTTAATGTTTTTAAGGTTATTTTGTTTAAGGCCTCGGATTTTTATAGGTTCCATAGTATTTCCTCCTGTACTTTGACGTAATTATTCGTTTTTCTCTTTGCTTTTTTTACAGTTGTATATGCAAAAAACGGAAGTGCAATTAAATCAATAATTCCAATTATACGGGCTACAACATCAGGTAACGTTAGCCCAATAATTTTTGAACCGGCTAAAACTAATGTAGCAATTCCAATTACTATTAAACTGATACCCCATATTAAATCCTGTTTTGTTTTCATATCCCCCCAATTTCGATATATCGAGCAGTTGCATCCGACTTGATTTCTTGTATTATACCATACATTTCCACTATTTACAACAATTATTCAACAATTATTCAACAATTGCACTCAAACGTATTCCACACCATTTCAGTTATATGCAGTACCTTATGGACCACTCGGGTATAAGTGTCACGATGAACACTTACACCCATCTCGGCTTAGAAGACGCAAAGGACGAAATGGTACGCCTTGAGGAATTGAATCGGGAGAGGGAGGAGGTTGAGAAGACGAGCGGTGGTGTTCCTATGGAGAAGGGGATGTTTAGGGTAGTGTGAGCGATAATCTACTATATAAAATAGAACAGACACCTTGACTTCCCATTTTCTCCTTGCAAATCTCCGAAAAATAATATATAATAGTATCAAACAAAGAAATGCACCCCCTCCCCAAAAACCAATCGTTAAAAGGTAAAAATCACGAGTAGTCTGCACCCCCCTAACCGACTACTATTTGACTACTTTTCAATTGTAATAAACCCAACGTAAAACCGTGCTTTCCACACTATTTTTCTGCCGAGCGGATTTTCTGTACAATATTTGTACCACCCACAACCCACGCAGAATAGGGAAAATCACGCAATTACGGGAATGGAGAAACTATGATAAAAGTATGTCATGGCACTCCGTCGACCGAATGCATATAATGTTGATTTTATGGTGCTTGAAGGGATTGGGAGAGAATGGTTTGCATCTTTTAATTTACTAATGTAATAACAACAGGCTTTGATATAGTGTTTTTTCATCCCAAATCAAATGTGGCTAGTAAAAGAAATTTTAAATATCTATGCATTTAAACACAGCAAATTTAGGAGGAATAATGGTGAAATCTGACAGAATTGAATGGGTTGATGTTGCAAAAGGAATTGCAATTTTGCTAGTGGTACTTGGACATACATTATCCTGGAGTGATGCAAATGAGAAGATTTATAGAGATATTATATATTCTTTTCATATGCCTTTGTTTTTTATATTAAGTGCTGTAGCATCCAAAGAAATTAAGGATAGTAAAGAATTAGTTTCGAAGATAGAAAAATCTTTTGTTAGGTTGATGGTTCCTGTTATTGGATATGTTTTCATTAGTGCTATTCTTGAAATAATTTTTATGCATGACAGTTTGGATGTGTCATCATATTTGGCAAAAAGAATCAATGCTATTGTTTATGCCAACGGAGTATCTGTGCATGTTCTAGATGGAGTGATTCCGAGCATAGGAGTGGTATGGTTTATGGTAACTCTATTTCTGGCAAAGAATCTATTTAATTATATTTGTTTGAAGCTTGTTACTCCCATGAAAATATTTGTTGCTACCATGATATGTGGGGTGGGAGGAATGTTGATAGGGTATATTCAATGGTTGCCTTTTACTTTGGATATAGTTTTTCAGGTTATGCCATTTTTTTATTTTGGTAGTAAACTGAAAGATATTAAAACAAAGAAACATATTGTAGTAAAGATGATTATTATGGGGGCTGCTTGGATTACAATATTCATGATTTATCATAGATTTACTAATAGTTATTATGATTTGTCATGGCGATGGCATCCACTTTATCCACTTAGTGATATAGGAGCAGTGTGTGGATCAATGTTTTTTATCTGTATTAGTGTTTTGCTTGAGAAATACAAAATTGTTTCACCATTAAAATATTTAGGAAGGAATACCTATGTTTTTTATTGGATTCACGTTTTTGATTATATGTGGGTTGATGCATGGGCACTTACAGATAATGTTTTGATTAAATATATATTACGAATATCCGTGGATATAGCATTATTCTGTATGATTCAATATTTTGGGAGATTTTTGAAGAATAATTATTCATACTTGAAAAACTCTAACGGGGACAATTAATGAAGTTTTTAAAAATATGTAATCAAAAATTTTATATATGATAGTAAAAAATGGTTAGGAGTGAAATTCTAATGAAAAAATTTTATTCGTCTGCCACGGCAATATATGCCGAAGCACAATGGCGCAGAGCGTTTTTCAGTATATGGTGAATAACGAAGGTCTTTCCGACCGCTTTGAGATAGATTCGGCTGCAACAAGCACCGAGGAGATCGGAAATCCGCCGCATCACGGTACTGTATCCGAGCTTCGCAAACATAATATCCCGTTGATACCGCACCGTGCAAGACAGCTTACAAAAGCTGACGGGGAACATTTTGACTTCCTTATCGGAATGGATACCGCCAATATCCGCAATATGCGCAGGATTGTCGGCGACAGCGATAAGATATACAAGCTTATGTCGTTTGCCGATTCGGGCAAGGACGTTGCAGATCCTTGGTATACCGGAGATTTTGCCGAAACCTATGCCGATGTGAAGATCGGCTGTGAAAAACTGCTCCAAAAGCTTAAGGAGGAATGACCTGTGGCAGAGAAAAAAGCAACCAACTGCGAAACCTGCGTGAACTATGTATATGACGATGATTACGACTGCTTTACCTGCATGGCAAATCTTGACGAGGATGAGATGAGCAGGTTCCTGACAAGCACCAACTACTCCTGTCCATATTACCGCCTTGACGGTGAATACGGTGTTGTAAGGCATCAGATGTAAAAATCCCCTTTGCACCAAATGATTCGAATATATGTTTAATAAATTATAAACACTTATAAAGTCGTACTGCATAATGAACATAAATACTTGCAAAACAGAAAAATATATGGTATGATTATACTAAAGAACCGCAAAATCGACAAAATTATTTCAACATCAACATTAATGAATCATATTATGAGGGAGAGATTTTTAATGAGTAAAGTAATGCAGGATTATTTAAATAAAATCTACACGCTGGTCATTTTGGTCATAACGGGAAGCACCACCTGCGCAGGAGTGACCTTTTTAACTCTTAAAGCTATAGGCTTTTATCCGGATGTATCATGGACAGCCCTCGGTCTGTTTTTGGCAAGCTGTTTGATTTATCTGATTGTCGGTATAATCTTTATTAAGACATCCTATGAAAAGAATTCAAACGGCGAAAAGTATATAAAGCCCAAAATGCTCAAAGCAGGAAAGATTTTTGTCCTTCTCCTTTTGCTTATACAATTCAATTTCATATCATATATGATACCCTCACGGGAATTCTGGGCGTATGCGTTTTATTTTGTTATCCTTGCCGCCTTTTTCCTTGACGTTAAGATGATACTGATCTGTGTTGCGGAAATATTCCTTTCGGTGTTAGTTTCACACCTTGTCAAGCCGGACGTCCTTCTTCCCACAAAGGACGAGCTGTTTGTTCCGGAAGTCGTTCTGCGCCTTATCTGCGTCGTTCTTTCGCTGTTTGCCATATCTCTTATGGTAATATTTGTAAGCAGGAATTTAGTTAATATGAAAAAGAATGAGATCGAGGAGAACAACGCCCGTGTAAACAGCGTTTTGTCCGCAGCAAGACAGCTTTCCGAAAGACTTCTTAATGCCGGCGCAGCTCTTTCGGAGATATCATCAAATGAAGCTGCAAACGCTGACGAGCTTGCTTCTACAAGCGAAGCGCTTCTCCAAAGCAGCAATTCGCTGAGTGAAAGGGCAAGCGAAAGCATATCAAATCTTAACGAACTTAAGGATTGCGGAAATCTGCTCAGCGAAAAGGTTGAACAGGTTGAGAATACCTCTCAAAGCCTTATTGAAAAATCTTCGGAAAATGAACAGGTTCTCGGTTCTCTGCAAACTGTAAATAAAGAAGTTATCGAGTCAATGAACGATACAAACGCCGTTGCGGAAAAGCTTTCCGGCGCAGTCAAGGATATCGATGCTACGCTTAACCTTATAAGCGACATTGCAATGTCAACGAAGGTATTGTCAATCAACGCAACTATCGAAGCTGCACGCGCAGGTGAAGCAGGAAAAGGCTTTGCCGTAGTTGCTCAGGAGGTCGGCGAGCTTGCGGCAAGCACTCAGTCCTCACTCGATGAGATACAGAGCGTTATTTCCAGAATTCAGCAAAACGTTAAAGAAATGACGGATTATGTCAACAGCAACTTTAAAAAACTCAGCCTGCAAAATGAATATTTTATGGACGTATTCAATAATCTTAACGAGATGAACCTCCTGCTTGAACAGTCAATGAACGATATCAAAACCATGCACGATGTTCACACCAGACAATCCGAGGTCATCAGAAAAACCGTTGATATCAGCGAGAGCATTGCAAATGAAATACAAGTCGAAAATCATGAATTTGTTAATATTTCCTCAATGGTTGAGAATAACGTTTCAAACGCTTCTAATATGTCGGGTCAGGTCAATGAGATAAACTCTATGGTAAGTCAGATAGACGTTCTGCTGAAAGAATAACAAATTAAAGCGTATTTCTGCGTTCGGGCAGAAATACGCTTTATATATATTGAATGAAATTAAAAAGTCAAAAAGCTATCCCGTTATCTGCGGAATTGTCTTATTTTACGCAAGCTTTATTGTACTATATGTATAAGCACCTGCGAGGGCAAGCAGAAGAATATCTCCAAAGTTAAAGCTGCCGCCGAATATGCTCATTATTAGTGACAGAGCCGAAAGTGCAGTCATGACCGCACCCCAGATGAATGCGTTCTTGCCACCCTTATAGAAAAGTCCGTAATAGCACATCGCACCGAAGCCTATGACCGTGAACGCTATTCCGATGATGTTTCCGAGCATTCCCATTGCTGTTCCGCTTCTCGTCATTGAAAACAAAGCCCAGCTTACGAAATATCCGTGACTGAAAAGCGAGCGGAAACCGAGCCATATTCCCGAAAGCGCAAGAATTCCGCATAAAACCGATGTTATCTGTAAAACCTTTTTCATTTAATTGCCCCCTTTATATAATGTATAATAATTCTATCACAAAATCATTCCTTTGTCAAATTTTGTCTGCGAATGTCGGCTTTTTGTGCAGAATTATGAAAATCTCGGGAAAATTTGCGGATGTGGATTGATTTTGTACTTAAAATGTGTTATAATTAGCTTTAATCTATTTGAAAAGGATTGATAATTTGTGTATGCTTGGGTAAGATATCCTGTGCGCTTTCTCTACAAGCTTTTTTATGATTTCCATATTGAAGGGATCGAGAATATACCGCAGGATAAGCCTGTTGTTCTGGCGTCAAATCACCGCAGCTACGCCGATCCCGTTATACTTACAATGCCGATGAAGCTGCCTGTTTCCTATATGGCGAAGGAGGAGCTTTTCAGGAATAAGCTTTTCGGCTGGTTTATCCGCAAGCTCGGAGCATTTCCGGTTGTCCGCGGTTCGGGTGATATGAAAGTCATCGATGACAGCATAAAGATACTCGAATCGGGAAGAAATCTTGTTATTTTCCCCGAAGGCACACGCTCAAAGGATGGCAAGGTCGGAAAAGGTAAGACCGGCGTTGCAATGATAGCCGCAAAATCAGGCGCAGACGTTGTTCCGTGCGGAATAGTGTTCGAGGGTGAGAAGCTTCATTTCCGCTCAAAACTCACGCTTAAATTTGGCAAGCCGATAAAGGCGGAGGAGATCGCTGTTGAGGGAAACTCTCCCCGTGAGCTTAAAGAGGTAAAAAAGCGCATAATGGGCGCAATAACCGAACTTGTCGAAGGCCCTGCGCTGCCCGGAACGGGAAATCAGCCGCAGCTTGAGGATAAAAGCGATGCAGCATCGGATTGAGGTCGCAGAACACGCAGGATTCTGCTTTGGTGTTGACAGAGCAGTAAAAATCGTGTATAATATCTTAGACAGCGGCCAAACGGCAGTAACATACGGCGAGATCATCCACAACGAAACTGTCGTGAATGAACTGAAAAGCCGTGGAGTAAGGATCATCGATACGCCCGAGGAGATCGGCAGCCTTGAAAATACAAGCGTTGTCATTCGTTCGCATGGCGTTGGACGAGATGTATATGATCTGCTTGAAGCACGAAAGCCGCATGGAGTTACCGTATGTGACGGAACTTGTCCGTTCGTTGCGAGGATACATCGTATCGTTGCGGAAAAGTCTGCAGACGGTTATGATGTCATCATTCTCGGCGATAAAAACCACGATGAAGTTCAAGGAATTGTAAAAAATTGTCATAATTTGCCATATATTTGCTCTGATGAGCTTGAACTCCGTGAGATTTTACAAAAAAAAATAAAAAATTTTAAAAAAAAGGTTGCAATTGTTGCCCAAACAACGTATAATATAATTATATGGGAAAAGTGCCGCCAAATTATCAGCTCGGAATATCCCACAGCAGAGGTGTTCAATACCATCTGCAGCGCAACCGCCGACCGTCAGCAGAGCGCTGTCCGTCTTGCGGAAAAGTCCGACATTATGATCGTTATCGGCGGAAAACGCAGTTCCAACACAGCAAAGCTTTACGACGTTTGCCGTGAGCATTGCAAAACCTGCTTCCTTATCTCGGACGCAGGAGAGCTTGACAGGGATAAGATCCTTCAAAAGCTCAGTGAATCCGATGAAAACTTTAACGTCGGGATCACAGCCGGAGCTTCTACCCCGGCATATATAATCAAGGAGGTACAAAACCAAATGAGCGAAATCATCAAAAACAATGACGAAGATTTTGACTTCGCCAGCGCGCTCGACGCATCTTTCAAAAAAATATACACCGGTCAACGGGTGAAAGGATACATAACTGCCGTAAACAACACAGAAGCAACAGTTGATATCGGCACTAAGCAGACAGGTTATATCGCTTTGTCTGAGCTTACCGATGATCCTACACTTAAGGTTTCCGATGTAGTCAAGGTAGGCGATGAAGTTGATCTTATTGTTATCAAGATCAACGACGCTGAAGGTATCGTTAACCTCTCCAAGAAGAAGGTTGACGCTATGGTTGGCTTTGACAAGCTTGTTAAGGCTAAGGAAGAGGACGCAGTTCTCGAAGGTACAGTTACAAACGTTGTTAAGGGCGGCGTAATTGTTATCACAGAGGGCACAAGAGTATTCATCCCTGCTTCTCAGGCAACTGCAAGACGTGATGAAAAGCTTGAAACACTCCTCAAGACAACTGTTAAGTTCAAGATCATTGAGATCAACGAGCAGAAGTTCAAGGCTGTCGGCTCTATCAAGGCTGTACTTAACGCTGAAAAGGACGCTGCAAAGGCTAAGTTCTGGGAGAGCGTTAACGTTGGCGATAAGTTCAAGGGCGAAGTTAAGTCTATCACAAACTACGGTGCATTCGTAGATCTCGGCGGAATCGACGGTATGGTTCATATCTCAGAACTCAGCTGGAACAGAATCAAGCACCCATCCGAGGTTGTTAAGGTTGGCGACGTTATCGAAGTTTTCGTTAAGGAACTCGACAGCGAAAGCGGCAGAATCTCCCTCGGCTATAAGAAGGACGAGGACAATCCTTGGGTCAAGTTTGCTAACGAATACGCAGTTGGCGACGTTGTAGACGCTAAGGTTGTTTCTATCACACCTTTCGGTGCATTCGCACAGATCGTTCCCGGTATTGACGGTCTCATCCATATCTCTCAGATCGCTAATAAGAAGGTTGCAAACGTTAAGGACGTTCTTTCCGTTGGTGACGAGGTTAAGGCAAAGATCACAGAGATTGATGTTGAGAAGAAGAGAATCAGCATGTCTATCAGAGAGCTTCTCGAAGAAGAGGGCACAGAAGAAGCTGCTGAATAATTCACAGTTAAATAAAGGCTGCTGCAAGTTTTTGCGGCAGCTTTTTTGCTTAGGAGCGAAAATATGAAATATGTATGCAAATGCTGCGGCAATGCAGCGATGAATTCTGCCGATGAGTATGATATATGTCCGGTTTGCTTCTGGGAGAGGGATTTCTATCAGGAGAAAAACCCCGATTCGTCGGACGGTGCAAATAAGGTTTCGCTTAACGAGGCGAAAAGGAATTACGCTGAATTCGGTGCCTGCGAAAAGCGCTTTATGCTGAATGTTCGCAAGGCTGATGTTTCGGAAAAGCTTACAACAATGCGGAGAAATGACCGCCGAGAGGACGAAAAGTTTGCTTTTGAGGTGTTTGATAAAGCGGATCATGCTGTTATTTCCATGATAGACGAGGATGGGCAGCCGTACTGCATACCGATTTCCGCTGTAAGGATGGGAGAAGCCGTGTATTTTCATTCGGCTGAATGTGGAAGAAAGACTGCGGCAATGCTCAAAAATCCGAATGTCTGCATGACCGCTGCTGCAGATGTTCAAAGCGCCGAGGACAAGTTCACGACCTATTTCAAATCAGCTGTCATAAGAGGAAAAGCTGTTCTTGTAAATGACGATGAAGAAAAAATAGCAGCGTTAAAAGCAATATGCGAGCACTTTACCCCGTCTAATATGTCGGATTTTGAAAACGCAGTAAAAGCAAGTCTTTCAAGGACAGCAGTCTGGAAGATACTCGTTGAAAGTGCAACAGGCAAGCAGAAGAAAAAAAAATAAGGGAACCTCTAAAAACCTCCCTCACGGTAGATTTTCTATGACTTACACCATCTGCTGTGTTATCAAACCTTGTAATACATCAAGTATTACTGCGGTTTGATGCCAAGTCATGTACGAAAATCTACTCGTGTTCCGGTTTTTAGAGAACCCAATAACAAAAAGGACTGAAGTGCGGGGGAGAACTTCAGTCCTTTTTGTTATTGGGGAAGAGGGGGATAGAATATATATGTTAACCGACTTTACGGATAATTTTTTGCTGCCGCCGTATGAATTGCACGGATATTTCCGCAACGGACGGCTGATTAAAGCCGAAAGGCTGTTTTAACTTCTGCCGTGCAGGTAATACTAATCTTTAATCAAAGTGTAGACAAAAAAGCTGCACGGCGTAAAAAAATGAAAAGAGGGAGAATATGGAAATAGGGGGATTTTCTTGTATGTTGTTCTCTTGGAACGATTATATAATAACCTTTATTTGTGTTAATCCTATGAAAGAAATACGAAAATAAGAAAAAAACGCCGTTTTTTAAACTTTTTTCCACTCATTTATTTCTTTTCCTATGCACATAATAGAAATGCGCTTCGATATAATCAGGAAAGGAATACAGAAAAATGAAGAAAACAGAGCGATTTATTGAGGATATTATCATATTTCTGACAGGCGGATTGATCTATTCGCTGATAGAGATATGTTACAGAGGTTTTACACATTGGAGCATGACTCTCACGGGCGGAGTATGTATGTTGTTTATGTATCGCCATTATGCTGCTCATCCCGATGAAGGTATGCTTTGGAAATGCCTTTACGGCTGTGTTGTGATAACATCGTTTGAGTTTCTTGTCGGCTGCGTGGTGAATCTGCTGCTCGGCTGGAATGTGTGGGATTATTCTTCGCAGCCGCTTAACCTTTTTGGACAGATATGCGTGATGTTTTCAGCGTTTTGGTTCCTTTTGTCCGTCCCTGCAGCGGCTCTTTGCGAGGTTTTCAGGGTGCGATTGAATGATTTGAAGAAAACGCTGCTATAATTTGTTAAAATTTGTGCAAGATTTTATGCTTGTGTACTGGACAAAAATGCATTTATATGTTATAATCTAATAAATATCTATGTATTATTGACGATGTATGCACATATTTCTTTGCGGAGGGTATATATGCTTGATTTTAATAAACGTAAAAAAATATTAAAGAAGCTTTCCGATACTGCGGAAAAAAACGTGCTTCTGCTTATTCCATGCCTTATTGCTGCAGGCTTTGTTAAGCTTTTCTATTTTATTGTATGCAATGTGGACATTGCTCTTTCCGATAAAGACGGAAATTTTCTCGGAATAAAGAAAGAATATTCCGAAAAGCAAAGCAGAAAGAAAAAGGACGATATTGTTTACGTTAAGCGCGGATTCGTGCCGAGAGTAGTTTCGCTCGTTCTGAGCTTTGCATTCGTGATGATGTTCGTGCCTACTGTATTTCCGTCTATTCAGTCGTTTGCTGCTATGCCAGACGATTGGAACAGCGCAAGCGTAAAATACAGTACCTTTGTCCGTCTCCCCGATGTACCGGGTGCTTATTTCGATATCGGTATTCCGTTTGATGATTTTATTGCGCCCCAAATCCTCAGCATAACCGATATTGCTTCAACAAGCTGTACGATAAATTGGAACAAAGACGCTTATGCGAGAGATACGGCAGGCGGCGGACTTCCGCTAAGGTTTATATATAACGATGAAGGCGATAAATCAAGAAGAGATGGTCTTCTTTACAGCATTGATGTATATGCTTTGGTTACCAAGGACGGAAGAACAGAATTCAAAAAGATGACAACAAAGGAT
>JBJEQL010000211.1:0-11126 GCA_051881735.1 Oscillospiraceae bacterium | reverse complement strand
GCAGCGATGTCGTCTACGGAGTAAACAGGAACTCCGCTTGTAAGGATCTTGAGAGAAGACGGATCACGTCTTGTGAAAACGCAGGCAAGCTCTGTGTCGGGAGTCTGTCTGATAGCAAGTTCTGTTCCTCTGCCAAGATTTCCGTATCCAACGATACCAATACGAATTTTACTCATTTTACTTCCTCCATTTATATATATGATAAAAATAGCCTAATACCATTACATTATAACACGTTTTGCAGGAAATGAAAAGAGATTTTTCAAATTTTTTTAAATTTTTTTTCAAAAAAATAAATTCCCTCACGAAATACGCAAGGGAATTTGTTAAAAACTTCAATTTTGGTATTTTAATACATGAATTTTTCATCATCGGGAACTTCATCAACCGGAGTTTCCAGCTTAAAGCGGATATTTTTAAGCTTAACACCGTTTTGTCCGACATAAAGACGCATAAGGGAAATGCGTGTGCCAAGCAGGATGTTGCGCTCAATAGTAACATCCTTTCCGTCACTTCCGTTGAATACAAATACACCCATAGGGATTCCGGCATAGTAAAGTGTGCAGGGTATCTGCGCAAGCTCGCCGAGTTCCGAGCTGCCCGTAACGGAAACAATGTATTTTCCGGGATTTTTAAGGTCAAGCGGAATGATATAGCTTGTTCCGACATTTGACTCCCTTTCGGTGAGGTCTACCGTAACTTCCTTGTCAACCTGAATGAACTTCAAATCTTCATCCATTACAATGTCAAGGTCTTCTTCGGGACGGTTTATTATCTTGACCGTGTCTGCAATGCCGAGGTCACGGTCATGCGCAGCGGAATTGATAAGGAAACGTGTGATATTTGCAGCCGAACGCTGAAGTTCGCCCCTTGTAAGACGTCCGTCGGCAAGCGCTTCGAGCGTGTTGTCACCTGTGGAGTTGAGAGCAGCATTCGGGGTTACCATGTAAAGGTCGTTCTGAGCACGGATCATCGCAGCAAAGTTTGTTCTGTCCTGCGGCTTTCCGCGTTCGTTTATCGAAGCGAACCAGTCGGTCATGACAATACCCTCAAAGCCCCATTGCTCACGGAGAATGACTGTGTTCAAATCATAGCTTCCCGCAGTCCAGAGTCCGTTTACCGAACCGTAAGTCGTCATGATAGAAGTTGCCTTTCCAATCTTGACTGCCATTTCAAATCCACGCAGATATATCTCACGCAGCGCTCTTTCCGATACGATAGTATCAATGAAATGACGGCGGTGTTCCTGATTGTTGCCGCAGAAATGCTTTATCGTGCCTGTTACGTTCATGTTGTGCAGCCCACGAAGCTCTGCACTTGCAATTATTCCCGTGAGATAAGGGTCTTCAGAGAAGTATTCAAAGTTGCGTCCGTTGAGCGGATAACGGTGAATGTTCATTCCCGGTCCAAGCAGACACTCGACTTTGTTGTAAACCATCTCCATCGAAACATAAACAAACAGCAATTCAATAAGGTCAGGGTTAAATGTGCAGGCTATCATCGTTCCGATAGGCAAACTGAACGCCTTTGCGCCGCAGTCAAGACGCATTCCTGAGGGACCGTCGTCGCAGCAGCCTATCGGCAGACCTGTCTTTCGCAAGCTGTCGCTTATTCCGCCGAATGCCGCAGCCGTACCCGGAGTTACTTTCGGGCTGCCCATGCCCTCGCCACGAATAATGCAGGCAAGGTCTTCATCACTAAGCTGTGCAATATAATCGCTCATCGGCGTAACGTTCCAGAAAACCGAAAGCAGGTCAACGTTCTTGAATCCTGTCTGCGGTATCTCGGGAGGAAGATTTTCAAGTCTGCGCTTTTCCTCGTCAACTGTTTTCAGCGGAACAGCTTCATAAGAAGCACTAACTGCACCGCTTTCCGAAACAGCAGGCTTTAAGCGTTCAAACGGCTCAACAGGCGCAAGCGCTTCTTCAAGCTTTTCGGTAACGATAGTCTTTGCAAGGCTGAAATCCAGCTTTTTCTCTGCGTTTCGTACATCAGTACCGACATAGATATTGTAAACGCCCTCTTCAAGAACGAAGCAGGATCTGTTGCCTGTTACTCCCGAATCATCATAAGAAGCAAGGTAGGAATAGTCGATCTCAAGCAGAAGCTCCTGCTCCTCACCGGGTGCAAGAAGGTCTGTCTTTTTAAACGAGATAAGCGAGCGAAGCGGCTTTCCGAGCTTGCCCTGCGGCGCTTCAGCATAAACCTGAACTACTTCTTTTCCGCTGACAGCACCTGTGTTTTTAACTCTTATCTGAAAACGTATCTTGTCCTTTCCTGCATCTGCTCCGATCGTTGTAACGTCAAAGCTTGTGTAGGAAAGACCGAAACCGAAAGGATATCGAACCTTTTCGGGTGCGAATGTTTCAAAGTAGCGGTAGCCGACATAGATATCTTCCTTGTAGAAATTGCGCTCGTCATCACCGAAGTTATCGTGCGCAGGATAATCGCTGATATCGTATGCGATCGTATCAACAAGCTTTCCCGAGGGATTGACCTTGCCCGTGAGAACATCGGCAGTACCGTATCCGCCTATCATTCCTCCTTGCCAAGCGTAGAGAACCGCATCGGGGGAGAATTCGTCCACAAAGCTCATGTCGATTATCGAGCCGACATTCAGCACAACTATCATCCTGCCGAACGCCTTGCGTACCTTTTCAAGCATCTGCTTTTCAAGGCTCGTGAGGAGATAGCCGCCCTCTTCGTTTTTGCTGTCCATGTCTTCGCCTGCTGTCCTTCCGATAATTACAACAGCAGCGTCCGAAACTGCGGCAGCCGCAGCAGCGGTTTCATCATCAAGCGGCATTTCTTTCTGTGACCAAGGCTCTGCGCCCCAGCCGATACCGTTGTCAAACGGATTTTCGTTTTCCCATTTTTTATATACGGAAACAAGCTCTTCATTAACAGTTACGTCCTTATCCTCACGCAGTCCGTCAAGAATGCTTACAACTCGTGAAACATTGACCATACCGCCCGAACCTGTTCCGCTTTTATAATAGTGTGTCTGTATGCGTCCGAAAATTGAAACACGGCAGCCTTTCTGCAGCGGAAGTGCGCCGTTGTCATTCTTTAAAAGTACGCAGCCCTCAGCAACCGTCTGACGGGCAGCCTCGGTGTATTTTTCCCAGTCGAGAGTCCATGTCATTCCCATTTGCGTTTCCTCCTAAGTAAATGTTGAGGATATTTTAGCAGATATTCTTTCAAATGTCAATTTCTTTTTTGTGAATTCAAACGCCTAAATTTGTAACTGTTTTTTAACCGCCAAAACTATTGAATTTTGTGTCGATTTGTGTTAAATTTATTTATAACCGAAACAGGAAACACGACTTGATTTGAAAGGACATAATATGTTTAAACGTCTGCTTAATATAATCGTTAATCTGATAATTCTGACCGCTGTAATTGCGCTTATAATATGCGGAGTTATTGCTGTTCGTGGTTACAGCTACTATAAAGAACGTATAGAGTATAAATCCGTTTCTGCCGTTTCAGGCGAGATACGCAGCGACAGAAACTATACGCCGATAGAAGAACTGCCCGAATTCTATCTTAACGCTGTCGTTTCGATCGAGGACAGAAATTTCTATAAGCACAGCGGAATAAACGTCAAATCCATCTTCCGTGCGCTGTTTGCAAATATAAAGTCGGGTGCTGCCGTACAAGGCGGAAGCACGATAACACAGCAGCTTGCAAAAAACGAGCTTTTCACGCAGGAAAAAACCGTTGACCGTAAGGTCGCCGAGGTCTTTGCAGCGTTTGAGTTTGAACGTGAGCTTGAAAAGAACGAGATACTGGAGCTTTATGTCAACAGTATCTACTTCGGTGACGGTTTTTACGGTATAGGAAGTGCAAGCGAGGGTCTGTTCGGGAAAAAGCCGTCTGAGCTTTCACGCTTTGAGTGCGCCGAGCTTGCAGGAATACCGAACGCACCGTCAAAATATTCCGTAAAAAGCAACCCCGAAGAGGTGGAAAAACGAGGCAAAGAGGTTCTTTCCGCAATGCTTTCCGCAGGGTATATCACCGAGAGCGAATTTGACGATATAATTGCCGAAAAATAAAAGCTAAGCCGATAAAATACCGAACTTGGCTATGTATTCACTTCATATTTTTGTATATCCGTTTCAGCTTTTTCATGTGGCGGCGGATATATGCAAAAGTGTAGTCCTCACCGTTCTCGGAGAGCATTATAAGCAGCTTTTCGAGTAGGTCGGAGGTTTCGGGGTGGATAATTCTTCTGCCCTTCCCACGTTCGAAGTAATCGAGCGGCGAGCTGTCGTTGTAATCCTTGCCCATATACACTTTGCTTGCGGCAACACGGTCGCAGAACATCTCAATAACATATTCGACAGGCATTTTTACGGGCTCGACTTTTTTGGAAACGGGGTTGTAGTCTGTCCAATGCTCAAAGTGGTGCTTGTTTACGCCTTTGTGGTGTATCCATGCGCTGCTGTAACCTTTCAGCTCACGCTCGGCTTCGTTCGGGCTGCGTGTGCCTTGATACATTCTGCAGCTTATCCAGAATTCCTCGGGGGAAAACTTTGAAAGGTCATGCGTAAGGCCTTGAAGATATATGCCTGCACGAAAGCAGTTTTTGCAGACAAGCGCACGGTGTCGGGAAACGGTTTTAATGTGCTTGATGATATTTGAAAGCTTTAAGCCGTTTAAGTTTTTATTATTCATAAGTTTTTACGCACCACCTTATTTTTGATAATATTATTATAGCATTTTGTCCGAAAAATGTCAATAATTTAGGAAACCGCTGATTATTGCTGCGGCAAAGCGTAGCGTTCGTTTTGCCGTTTTAAAAAATGTACGAATTTCCTGCCTTTAATGTCATTCTCTTCGAGAATGACATAGATATTTTGAAAAACGGCATAAACGTATTAATCAGCGGTTCCTTAGGAAAAAGCAGGTGTAGTGTTTTAACCGGTTAATATATGATTTATATAAATGTATTATGTTCACCGTATTATATCGTAGGGGCGGGTTCTATATCCGCCCGATTTCACGGAATAATTCAGATGGGCGGATATGGAATCCGCCCATACAAAAATGGCTAAAAACGGTCATCGCAAAACCGAAAAAACGGCGTTAATTCAGAAAAGGAGAATAGTTATGAAAACCAAAGCAAAAGAAATAGCACAGAAAATGAACGGCTGCACCGATGAGGAGATAGCCGCAGCTATAACAGATGAAATGACGACCGAGGAGCAGGCTTCACAGCTCCGTTATGACGCACCGGGCGTAAAAAATCTCGGCATACCGTCCTATAACTGGTGGAACGAGGGTCTGCACGGACTTGCACGTTCGGGAACTGCGTCAGTATTTCCGCAGGCAATAGCGCTTGCGGCAATGTTCGACCGTGCGCTTGTGCAAAAAGTCGCAGACATAACCTCGACCGAAGCAAGAGCGAAGTACAATGCCTATCAAAAGCACGGCGACACCGATATTTACAAGGGTCTTACAATATGGTCGCCCAATATCAATATCTTCCGTGACCCGAGGTGGGGCAGGGGACAGGAAACCTACGGTGAGGATCCGTTTCTGACCGCCGAACTTGGAAAAGCCTATGTAAAGGGACTTCAAGGCAGCGGAAAGCGCCTTAAGGCGGCAGCCTGCGCAAAGCATTTCGCCGTCCACAGCGGTCCCGAAAACGTGCGCCATGAATTTGACGCCATTGTTTCCCCGAAAGATCTTGAAGAAACCTATCTTCCTGCGTTTGAAGCGCTTGTAAAAGATGTTGATGTTGAGGGCGTAATGGGTGCATATAACCGTGTGAACGGCGAGCCGTCCTGCGCAAGTCCTTTTCTGCAGAAAAAGCTTGCCGAGTGGGATTTTGACGGATATTTCGTTTCCGACTGCTGGGCGATAAGCGATTTTCACAAGAACCATAAGGTCACAAGCAATGCTGTCGAGTCGGCTGCGCTTGCGATAAAGAACGGCTGCGACCTGAACTGCGGCTGTACTTACGCAAACCTGCTTGCGGCGCTTGACGAAGGACTTATCACGAAAGAGGATATCCGCAAAGCCTGCGTTCACCTTATGCGGACGAGAGTGCGGCTTGGAATGTTCGATGAAGAATGCGAATATGACAGCATACCTTATGAGATAGTAAGCTGCGAAAGCCACAAAAAAGCGGCGCATGAATGTGCGGAAAAATCAATGGTACTGCTCAAAAACAACGGCATACTTCCGCTTGATAAAAACAAGGTAAAAACCGTTGCCGTTATCGGACCGAACGCCGCAAGCAAAGCAGCGCTTGAAGGAAACTACTGCGGAACTGCCGATAGATATGTTACATTCCTTGACGGAATGGACTTCGGCGGACGAGTTATTTATGCCGAGGGCTGTCATCTCTATAAAGACAGAACAACGGGACTTGCTCAGGCTAACGACCGACTTGCGGAAGCAGTTGTTGCGGCGGAATGTGCCGATGTTGTCATACTTTGCCTCGGACTTGATGCGACTATCGAAGGTGAGGAGGGCGACACAGGCAACGAGTTTTCCTCGGGCGACAAGCGTGATCTGTGCTTGCCCGAAAGTCAGCGTATCCTTGCTGAAAAAATAATGGAAACAGGAAAGCCTGTTATTGCCGTCTGCGCTTCGGGAAGTGCAATAAACCTTGAATTTGACGCAGACGCCGTTATTCAGGCGTGGTACAGCGGCTCGGAGGGCGGTACTGCGCTTTCACGCATTATCTTCGGAGAGGTATCACCATCGGGGAAGCTGCCGGTGACATTCTACCGTTCTGCGGAAATGCTCCCCGATTTCTGCGATTATTCAATGAAGAACAGGACTTACCGCTATGCTGAAAACAACGTGCTTTATCCGTTTGGTTACGGTCTTTCTTACGGCGATATCGTCTGCACCAAGCTTGAATATAAGGACGGAAAAGCTTATGTGACCGCCGAAAATCGCAGTATGGAATGTGATGATATTATCGAGCTTTATATCAAAGCATACGATAAAAATGCCGTGCCGAACCACAGTTTATGCGGATTTGAGCGAGTTCATCTCGGAAAGGGCGAAAGCAGAACATTTGAGATACCCGTTCCCGAAAGAGCGTTCACGACCGTAAATGAAAGCGGTGAAAGAAAGATATTCGGAACGCATTTCACGCTTTACGCAGGAACTTCACAGCCTGATGAGATCAGCTGTAAACTGACGGGAAAGAAATGTTTGTCGGTTGAAATTGAACTTTAAACGATAAATGAAAAAAGCAGCCTGTCGAATTGACAAGACTGCTTTTTCAATTGCATAAAATCAAAGCTCTGCAATAACTTCAACTTCAACCTTAACACCCTTGGGAAGCTTTGCAACTTCAACGCAGGAACGAGCAGGCTTGTTGGTGAAATATTCGCCGTAAACAGCGTTGAATGCAGCGAAATCATTGATATCGTCAAGGAAGCATACGGTCTTGACTGCTTTTTCAAGCGATGTGCCTGCCTCTGCAAGAACAGCTTTAAGGTTTTCGCATACCTGCTTGGTCTGAGCCTCGATGCCCTCTGCGTCAACATTTCCTGTTGCAGGGTTGATTGCGATCTGACCCGATGTGAAAACGAGGTTGCCGACCTTGATAGCCTGAGAGTAAGGACCGATTGCGTCGGGAGCATTCTTGGTGTAAACTTTTTCCATAGTGATTACCTCCGTTAAAAATTCATTAATTATTTGTAAGCTTGAAGCCTGCGGCTGCAAGTGCAGTTTTGATTTCGTTGATATGATCGAAGTTCCTTGTTTCAAGGAGTATTCTCAGATAGCATCCGTTTATGTCCGAACCCTCGCTTGCACGTTCGTGGTGAATGGAAATAACGTTGCCTCCCTTTTCTGCGATGATGTCGGAAACGCCCTTGAGCTGACCCGGTTTGTCGATAAGCTCGATGCAGAACTGAGCAGTTCTTCCCGATGTGAGAAGACCACGCTTGATGACCTTTGAAAGGATAGTAACATCAATGTTGCCGCCCGAAACAAGGCAGACAACGTTCTTGCCTTTGATATCAGGGATCTTGTCGAACATTACAGCAGCAACAGGAACTGCGCCTGCACCTTCGGAGATAAGCTTCTGCTGTTCGATAAGCGCAAGGATAGCAGCTGCGATCTCATCATCGCTTACAGTTACTACCTTGTCAACATACTGGCTGACATAGCTGAAAGTGTTTTCGCCAGGTTCCTTGACCTTGATGCCGTCTGCGATAGTCGAAACGCTGTCAAGACATTCTATCTTTCCGTGTTCAAGCGACTGGAACATGCTTGGTGCGCCGTTTGCCTGAACGCCGTAAACCTTTATTTCAGGGCGAAGGCTCTTGAGTGTGAATGCCACGCCGGAGATAAGTCCGCCGCCGCCGATAGGAACAACAACAGCGTCGATCTTGTCAAGCTGTTCAAGTATTTCAAGTGCGATAGTTCCCTGACCTGCGATAACATAATCATCGTCAAATGGGTGAATGAATGTATAACCCTTTTCATCACGAAGGCTGATGGCCTTTGCATAAGCGTCATCATAAACGCCTTCAACAAGACAAACTTCAGCTCCGTATGAACGTGTAGCTTCGATCTTCGAGATAGGAGCGGAGTCGGGAAGACAGATGATAGATTTAATGCCGTTCTTTGCAGCTGCAAGAGCAACGCCCTGAGCGTGGTTTCCGGCGCTGCAGGCGATAACGCCCTTAGTTTTTTCTTCATCGGACAGCTGCGAGATCTTGTAGTAAGCACCTCTTACCTTGAATGAACCGGTCACCTGAAGGTTTTCGGTCTTAAGATAAACATTGCAGCCCGGCTTGATCTTGGGTGCGTAGATAAGGTCAGTCTTGCGAACGACTTCTTTAAGCTTGTGGGAAGCCTTGTAAACATTGTCCAGCGTAAGCATAGCAAATCTCTCCTTAGTTATGTAAAAATAAAAAAGCTTTCACCTCATTCAAGAGGTGAAAGCACATAGCTGACACGGTACCACTCTTGTTGCTGCATAATAATGCAGCCACTCATATCTCTGTAACGGGAGAACCCGTCAAAGCCTTGGAAAAACTTTCAGCCTTGCCGCTCAGGGGTGATTTGAATAGGGTAATTTCAAACGGCTTTCACCAAAACGCCGCCTCTCTGTGTGAAGTCTGACCGATTCCGTCCCCGTCAACGCATTTATTAATAGTTTTATTATAAACCTGCTTTATATATTTGTCAAGAACAAATTATGAATTTTAATTAATCTTTTTTCAAAGTAAAAAAATTTATCCGAATCTGTTGGAATTTGCAACACAATTTTTTTATAGTTTTTTTATAAATTATCATAAAATGAAAACGATTTATTTGGCTTGTTTTACATAATCAACTGATTTTTTTACGCAAAATCTTTAAATTTGTTGAAAGGTCACATATTTTCGGATTTGGGGCAAATAATTTAATTTACCTGTTGAAAAAAAATTGCGGTTGTGCTATAATAAAGAATAATGTGACCGAGGAAAATGGTCTATAAGGATATGGAAAGGATGAAAAAGTTTGAAAGAACTTATTCTTGTTACTTCACCACCGGCCTGCGGAAAAACCTTCATCTCAAAAGAGCTTGCCAAGAACTTGAAGAATGTTGTTTACCTTGATAAGGATACTCTGATCGTGCTTTCAAAGCAGATCTTCGTCGTTGCAAATCAGGAGTACAACAGAAGCTCTGATTTCTTTGAAGAGAATATCCGTGACTATGAGTATTATGCAGTTCTTGACCTTGCGTTTGAGGCTCTCGACTATGCAAACATCGTTCTCATCAATGCACCGTTCACAAGAGAGATACGTGATCAGAAATATATCGATGACCTTAAAGCTCGCCTTGCAGAAAAGGGCGCAGTATTGAAGGTTATCTGGGTAGAAACCGACCCCGAAGTATGCCACCAGCGTATGATCGACAGAGGCAGCGACCGTGATACATGGAAGCTTGAACACTGGGATGAATATATCTCAGGAGTAAATTTTGAGATCCCGGAAACTATCGGCGCAGCCAATGACGGAACACTCCTCATCTTCAAGAATTCCTCAAAGGAAGAATTCGATGAATCTATGAAGAGGATCACGACCGAGCTTTTAAAGTAAATAATTTTAAGCCGCTTTTGATGGAAAAAGCGGCTTTTTCTATATCAGATCAGAATAATTGACAAAATCCTATTTCTGTGATAAAATCTTTTACAAGAGCATACCTTAAACGGTAGGCGGTCAATCTTTGCTCCCGAAAGGGGGCGTTGCTCATGGGTGTTCTTGAGGTACTTACTTTAGGTTTACTCGTTTGCGCAATTATCGAATTGATGCAAAACAGCAATAAAAAGAAATAACCGCCCCAAGCTACCAACTTTGCGGTTATTTCTTTAATCACTTAATTGGGAGCGACCGTCTATCGGTATGCTCTCTTTGTTATTATTATATACCCTCTTGGCTGTTTTGTCAAGCGTTTACAGCAAGAAACCGAATTTCAGAATAATTGACAAAATCCTATTTCTGTGATAAAATATTTCACATGAGCATACCTTAAACGGTAGGCGGTCAATCTTTGCTCCCGAAAGGGGGCGTTGCTCATGGGTGTTCTTGAGGTACTTACTTTAGGTTTACTCGTTTGCGCAATTATCGAATTGATGCAAAACAGCAATAAAAAGAAATAACCGCCCCAAGCTACCAACTTTGCGGTTATTTCTTTAATCACTTAATTGGGAGCGACCGTCTATCGGTATGCTCTCTTTGTTATTATTATATACCCTCTTGGCTGTTTTGTCAAGCGTTTACAGCAAGAAACCGAATTTCAGAATAATTGACAAAATCCTATTTCTATGATAAAATCTTTTACATGAGCATACCTAAAACGGTAGGCGGTCAATCTTTGCTCCCGAAAGGGGGCGTTGCTCATGGGTGTTCTTGAGGTACTTACTTTAGGTTTACTCGTTTGCGCAATTATCGAATTGATGCAAAATAGCAATAAAAAGAAATAACCGCCCGGCGACCAAACTGGAACGGTTATTCTTTTAACTTTACATTTGGGAGCGACCGTCTATCGGTATGCTCTCTTTGTTATTATTATATATCCTCTTGGCTGATTTGTCAAGGGGATTATTAATTGAAACACTTAAACCCCCAGCTATGCTGGGGAGAATTGAGTAAGACGT
>JBJEQL010000210.1:0-11235 GCA_051881735.1 Oscillospiraceae bacterium | reverse complement strand
TATTTAGAACAATATTACAAGGAATTGCGACACTAATACGACCGAGATCAAAGCAACAGGGTAGGTTGAAGCGTATGCGGCAGCCACATCTTCCGTACCTGCGGTGTTGATAAGAGTACCCAAGGCAGGTGTACTTGTCATACCTCCTGTAATAGCGCCAAGGTTGTTAAGCAGACTGAGCTTCAGGACGTACTTAGCAAAGATAAAGCCAATAAGCATAGGAACGAGAGTCATGATCATTCCATATACGAAGTACATAATATCGAAGTTTGCAACAAACTTTGCGCCGCCGGGGATACCTGCGCCCACAAGGAAAAGCACCAGTCCAAGCTCACGGAAGAGCTTAAGTGTAGTGGTTGAAGGCATAACGCTTACCTTGCCGAATCTTCCGAAATGACCGAGGATCAAGGATACAAGCAGGCATCCGCCTGTTGTGGTGAGCGAGAAGCAAGTTCCTGTTACACCGTTTCCCGAAAACAGGCTTGAATATCCTTCGCCCGAAAGAGGGATCTTTACAGCACCGACGAGAACGCCGACAATAGCCGCTAAAGCAAATGGGGCAATACCCATATGGTCAAACTCGAAAAGCTTACCGCTGAAAGCTTCCTTTTTGCTTTCTTCCTTGACAACGATCTTTGCTCTCTCTTCCTCCATATTTGCCTTTGAGAGTTTGGGAACGATCTGAATGAAAAGAACTACGCCGATAACGCCGAAGATGTACGCTATACCGTGTCCTACAGAAACCAGACCCTCATACTCTTCGGCAACAGTTGCTTTTGCCGCTGAAAATGCAGGAGTAGAGGTAAGAGAACCCGAAAGAAGTCCTACGATCATTGCAACGAAGCCGTCCTGATCCTCAATAGATGAACCGTAACCAAGCACCTCGCCAAGTCCGATACAGCCTGCTGCCGCAGCTCCGCCGGCAAGGATAATAACAAGAGCGATCAGTACATACGACTTGAAGTTTTTCTTGAAATTACCAAAGAACTTAGGACCTGCAATATATCCGACAGATGTTACAAAGAGAATAAGTCCAAGATTCTCAATAAGTTTTAACCCTTCTGAGAAATCGTAGGGTTTAGACGATGCGTCAAATACAAGCATTCCCGAATCGTTCACGCCGAAAAACAAAGCACCGAACAGAAGCGCCACAATGAACACGCCTGCATCACCAAGTGAAATGCCTTTAATTGTTATTCTTCCGAGTGCGTAACCCGTCATAAGCACGGCAAACACAACGAAAAGCATCGTTGTGATATTGTTGACAGAAATAACTCCGTCAAAAAAACTCATAATATAATGCCTTCTTTCTTATCTTTTCTTAGTGTAGTCAGGCAGAAGTTTTGGAGATACTGTGTCAGTATTGATACCTGCTTCCGCAATCTCATTTTCAAACTTCTCAATGTGAGAGAGGGTAAGCTTTCCAAGGGTTACTGACGAAGCCGCAGCCGCTGCATTGATACCTGCATTACGTCCGAATACAATGATATCAAGCAGAGAGTTACCCATAAGTCTGTTCTTTCCGTGAATACCGCCGACTGCCTCACCTGCAACGAAAAGATTCTTGATATTGGTGGTCATTCCGTTTACGTTGATATCAAGGCCGCCATTCTGATAATGAAGTGTAGGATAAACAAGGATAGGCTCATAGCGAATATCAATACCGTACTTCTCAAACATTCTCCACATAGCGGGGATTCTGTTCATAATAGTTCCCTCACCGCCGATCTTTTCGATCATCGGTGTATCCAACCAAACGCCCATACCGTTGCCGCAGTCAATTCCGTTGCCGCGCTCGCTGCACTCACGGATTATCGAAGCCGCAGTTACGTCACGAGTTTCCAGCGGATGCATAAATACTTCACCGTTCTTGTTGACAAGCTTTGCTCCGAGAGAACGAACCTTTTCGGTTACGAGTGCGCCAAAGATCTGATCTGGGAAAGCAACGCCGGTCGGGTGGTACTGAAGTGTCTCAGCATAAAGCAGCTTTGCACCTGCACGGTATCCAAGAACAAGACCGTCAGCAGTTGCACCGTAGTGGTTAGATGTGGGGAAGCCCTGATAGTGCATTCTTCCTGCACCGCCTGTTGCGATAACAACAGTCTTTGCCTTTGCAACAAGCAGCTCCTTGGTTTCCATATTCATAAGGACCGCACCTGCCGCATTGCCGTTTTCATCAAGAATAAGCTCGATAGCTGCGGTGAAATCAATCACAGGGATCCTACGGTTAAGTACCTCGTCACGAAGAGTTCTCATGATCTCTGCACCCGAGTAGTCCTTTGCCGCGTGCATACGCTTACGTGAGGTTCCGCCGCCGTGAGTGGTGATCATAGTTCCGTCAGCTTCCTTGTCAAACTCAACGCCAAGCTCGGAGAGCCATTTAATTGCCTCGGGAGCATCGCATACGAGCTTTGCAAGAAGCTCTTTCTTAGCGGCAAAATGTCCGCCGCCGAATGCGTCAACAAAGTGTATCGCAGGAGAGTCGTTGGGCTTATCTGCCGCCTGAATACCACCCTCTGCCATCATAGTGTTTGCGTCGCCCATACGAAGCTTGGTAACGACCATAACATCAGCACCTGCTTCGTTTGCTTCAATTGCAGCAGAAGCACCTGCGCCGCCGCCGCCGATAACAAGAACATCAGTCTCGTAATCGGGCTTATCAAGACATACGCTGTCAGCAGTAATACGGCTGTGAGCCTGAAGTATCGCTGCAAGCTCCTTCGGGACCTTGTCACCCTTGTTAGGGCCTATTTTCAAAGTTTCAAACTCGTCAGCCTTATAGTCGGGGTGGAAGGAAGCGAGCACCTTTTCCTTTTCTTCAGCCGTCATACGAACCGGCTCGAGAGCAATATTTTTTTCTCTGGAGGCTTCTACCAAAGCAAGAGACTCCTTAAACTGTTCAGAATACATCTATACTTCCTCCTTACTTTTCGATATCGCGATTGTTATAAAGTTCTTTCATCTCATCGATGGGCTTCTGCATCAGTGCTTCGATAAGTTCTTTGAAATCGCCGTTTTTGATTTCCTTTACACGATCCTCAAGATGACCGCATCCGGGAGCAAGGTACTTACCGTTAATTCTTCTTGCAAGCATAGCGACCTGAGGATGTGAAATTCCTGCAGGGCATCTGGACGAGCAAACACCGCACATAACACAGTCGAAAGACTCCTCTGCGCACTTTTCAAAATCGCCGCGCTGTGCGTAAGCGATATACTGCATAACGTTAAGCTTCTGTGTGCAAGCCTTAGTGCAGGCATTGCATCCGATGCAAGCGTAAATTTCGGGATAAAGCTGCATCATAACAGATTCATTTACAGAAATCTCATTAATATTGTAAACCTCTTTTACAAGTGGGAAGAAAGGCAAGGTTGCAATATACATATTGTCCTCAACCTTTGTCTGGCAAGCAAGGCAAGCATGAAGCTCCTTGTCGCCTTTAATACGGTAAATGGTAGCACAGGCACCGCAAAATCCGTTTCTGCATCCGCATCCGCGAACGAGCTGATATCCTGCATACTCCATAGCGGTCATGATCGTAAGATTTTCCGGAACCTCATACTTTTTGCCGAAAAGAAATATGTTTACTGTCTTTTCCATTTTTTATTCTCCTTTAATATTCGCTGGGCAGCTCTTCCAGTTCGTCGCATCTGAATACAGGACCGTCCTTGCAAACGTATTTTGCACCAACATTACATCTTCCGCATTTACCAACGCCGCACTTCATACGAAGTTCGAGGGTCGTGTAGACCTGAGTTTTATCAAATCCAAGTGCTATAAGTCCTTCAAGTGTAAACTTGATCATAATAGGCGGACCGCAAAGCACCGCAGTTTTATTGGTATCGAAGCCCAGCTCCTTAACATAATTGGGAACAAATCCAACGTGACCGTCCCACTCGGGCTGTGCATTGTCGATAGTGAGGTGTACGTTAACACCGGCATCATTTGACCATTCCTCGATGATCTCCTGATAGTCAAGGAGGTCTGCCTTGCTGCGTGAGCCGTAAACGATGTCGATATCGCCGTAACGGTCACGGTAGTGACGGCAGTAGTTGATTACGGAGCGAAGAGGAGCAAGACCAACACCACCGGCAATGAAGAGAAGGTTTTTACCGGCAAATACATCGTCCACAGGGAAGGGATTGCCGTAAGGACCTCTGATAGTGATCTGCTGACCTACCTCTGCCTGATGGAGCCATTCGGTCACGCAGCCGCACTTTTTGATCGAAAATTCCATATATTCGGTATTTGTGGGAGAGGAAGTAATTGAGAACATTGCCTCGCCGACACCGGGGATAGAGAGCATCGCACACTGTCCCGGACGATGGTCAAACGCCTTCTTTCCGTCGGGAGTTACCACACGGAAGGTTTTGATATCCGGAGTGTCTATGCGCACGTCGGTTATGACTCCGACCGTAGGAATCAAAGTATCGTTGATATTATTCACCTTTATTTCCTCCAATCTTCTTCATAACTTTTACTATATTCATGGAAATCGGACACTTTGCAAGACATCTGCCGCATCCTACACAGCTGAAAAGACCATCGTTGTTTTCGGGATAATAAACAAGCTTATGCATAAATCTCTGACGGAAACGTTCCTTTTGGGTAAGTCTGTTGTTTCCGTGCGCCATCCTTGTAAATTCCGAATACATACATGAATCCCAGCATCTGTAACGGATGACACCGTTGCCTGTGTTAAAGTCCTTGATATCATAGCATTGACAGGTAGGACAAACGAATGTGCAAGTTCCGCAGCCCAAGCAAGCAGAGGAAAGCTCATCCCAAGCAGGATCGTCGAAAAGCTCCTTTGTCTTTCCGCCGCCGAAAGCGTCGGTGGGAAGTTCTTTAAGGGGAAGCTTATCCAATGTTTTAGCGATACTTTCCTTCTGTGCAGCTACTTCTGCATCCGAAGTATCCTCAAGGATATCGCCAAGGCTGTCAAGAAGCTTGCTGCCCTTTTCTGTATTTGCCTGAAGATAGAGTGAATCCTCTGTTTTCCAGGCAGAAACATCACCTGTAGGCTCTGCCGCATTTATACCGAAAGCAGAACAGAAGCAAGTTTCGGCAGGTCTTGTACACGCAACCGAAATGATAATGCCTTTTTCGCGTTTCATAGCATAGAAGCTGTCACGAGGTTCGGTGAGGAATACTCTGTCGAGTATATCAAAGCTTTTTGCGTCACAAGCACGAACACCGAACACTACAAAGTCTTCAACTTCACTTCTTACATCGATGCATTCAATGTTTTTTCCCTCGGTCTTAAATCTCATAAGGTCCTCGGTCTGTGGGAAGAAGAAGTCCTTGGGACTTTTGGTTGTGTTAAGAGCGTCAGACCACACTGTACCTTCAGACCATTCTCCGTATGAGGCAGATCCATCAGCATTGTCAACAGGCATATAAAGTTTTGCATTTTCTGCTATTTTTGCAAAGAGAGACTGAATTTTATCAAGAGAAATCTTACGCATTTTCATCCCTCCTATCAAAAACCTCGCCCGGCTCAAGATCCTCGGTAGTATAATTAACGAGGGGCGCTCTCGATCCGACCTCTGCGCCCGCCTGATACTCACCGTAGAATTCGTTGATATCCTTTATAAACTTACGGTTGAGAAGGTGGAGCGGAATATTCTGCGGACACACTCTTGAGCATTCTCCGCAGTCGGTACAGCGACCTGCAACGTGGAACGCTCTTATAATGTGGAACATTTTTTCTTCAAAGCTGTTTGCGGGAGTTTTATTTTCCACACCTGAAGCAGGATTATCAAAAACACACTTTTCGCAGGTGCAGGCAGGACAAGCGTCACGGCAAGCGTTGCAGCGAATACACTTTGAAAGTTCATTCTGCCAGAAAGCAAATCTCTCGTCCGGTGTCATAGCTTCAAGGCGTGAAACCTCGTCAAAACGTGCAGACTCTAAAATTTCACCCTCATCGCCAAGGAGCTCGTCATAAGCGACGTGTTTTTTACTCTTGCAGTTTATGCAGCGCTCTGCAAGAACATCGGCAGTATTTACTGTCACGGGTTCGTCGCTGTAAAGAGTGGAAACGATGATAGCGTTTCCATCCGAGTCAACAGAAGTAACACCGTCGCCTGCGATTTCCTTTATCTTTGCAATATCTGCCATTCCCTCGCAAGGAATGCCTACTGCATATACCTTTTCACGATCAAATCTATGTTCGGTAAGAAGCTGATTGAAACTGTATGTATCGCAAGGCTTGAGGAAAACAAGGATCTTTCCATCGATCTTCTGTGTTTTGGAAACAAGATATTTAGAAAAATTTGCTCCGCAGAAATCATTAAAAACAAAGCCGTTCTTCATATCATCTGCAGTTTTGAAGATAGTAGGAGTTACGTCGTAACCGAATTCACCTTTACCCCATCCGAGAACACAGCTGACCGTGCCATTTGCGAGAAGTTCAGATGCCTTATCAATCAATATTTCACGAGTTATTTTTTGCATCTCAAATCCTCCAATCTCTTATTTTCTCCAAGAGCAGCTACCTTTTCTGCGAAATCATTCATCGTAGCGGCAAACTTAGCACCCTCCGCAGCAGATACCCATTCAACACGAGTACGTTCACGTTCAATGCCGAGGTAATCCAGCATTGAGAAGAGTGCTGCCATTCGGCGTCGTGCATAATAGTTACCCGAAGTGTAATGACAGTCACCGGGATGGCATCCACAGATAATGACACCGTCAGCACCTCTCTGGAATGCACGAAGAATAAACATAGGGTTAACCCTGCAAGAGCAAGGAACTCTGATGATTTTTACGTCTGCAGGATACGCAAGACGATTGTTTCCCGCAAGGTCTGCACCTGCGTATGAGCACCAGTTGCAGCAAAATGCAACTATTAAAGGCTTATATTCATTTACTTGCATATTGCGTCAACCTCCGCCATAATTTGATTGTTCTTGAATCCGTTAAGATCCATAGCACCGGAAGGACAAGCAACGGTACAAGCGCCGCATCCCTGGCAAACTGCAGGGTTTACGGAAGCTACCCTTCTTATCCTTGTTGTTCTGTCGGGCATACGGAATTCCTTATCAACATAAGTAATAGCACCGTAAGGACAAACTCTTTCACAGCTTGAGCAGCCGTTGCACATCAGTTCATTGGAGCTTGCAACGCAAGGATTACCCGTAAGCTTATCCTTAACAAGAAGTCCTATAACCTTTGAAGCCGCCGCACTTGCCTGAGATACAGTTTCGGGAATATCCTTAGGTCCCTGACAAGCACCCGAGAGGAACACACCTGCTGTAGGGCTTTCTACGGGACGAAGCTTCGGATGTGCTTCTGTAAAGAAGTCGTTGGTATCCATACTTGCGGTAAGCATAGTCGCAAGAGGACGTGCAGACTTATCAGGCTCAATAGCCGCTGCCAGAACGACGAGATCGGCGTCAATATGCAGCTGCTTGTTGGCAATCAGGTCAGAGGCCTGAACCTTGAGCTTATCGCCCTCAGGAACGATCTTACCTACCATACCCTTAACATACTTAACGCCGTATTCCTCTACTGCACGGCGATAGAACTCGTCAAAATTTTTGCCCGGAGTTCTTACATCGATATAGAAAACATATACCTCGGTATCAGGATATTTATCACGCGTAAGCATCGCATGCTTTGCGGTGTACATACAACAGATTTTTGAACAGTATTCCTTGCCCTTTTCAGCACAGGATTCGCAGCGTGAGCCGACACACTGAACAAAAACAATAGTATGGGGATGCTTTCCATCGGACGGACGAAGTAACTTACCCGCCGTAGGACCTGCCGCATTGGTGAGACGCTCAAATTCAAGAGAAGTTATTACATCCTTTGACTGGCTGTATGCAAACTCATCGAACTTTTCCATGCTGATAGGATTGAAGCCTGTTGCAACTACGATCGCACCGTACTTTTCTTCAATAATTTCGTCCTTCTGAGTATAATCGATGGCACCTGCCGCACAAACTTTGGCACAAAGGCCGCACTTGCCATTTTTAAGCATATTGCACGCATTTGGGTCAATGGTTGCCACCTTCGGCACAGCCTGTGCAAAAGGAATGTAAATAGCGTGACGATTATCCATACCGAGGTTGAACTCGTTAGGCACCTTCTTCATAGGACATTTCTCTACACAAGCACCACAGCCCGTGCAAACATCTTCCTTGACATATCGTGCCTTTTTCGTGATCTTAACATCAAAGTTACCTACAAAGCCGTGTACATCTGTAACTTCGCTGTATGAGAAGATACGAATTTTATCATTCTGTGCAACGTCAACCATTTTAGGTGTAAGAATACAAGCAGCACAGTCAAGGGTCGGGAAGGTCTTATCAAGCTGAGCCATTTTACCGCCTATTGTAGGCTTTTTCTCTACAATATCAACCGGGAAACCTGCATCGGCAATATCAAGCGCAGTCTGAATACCTGCAATGCCGCCTCCGATAACGAGTGCACGCTTAGTTACAGGGGACTCGCCCGGAGTAAGGGGAGCATTGAGGTTGACTTTTGCAACAGCCGCCTTACCAAGAATAATTGCCTTTTCAGTTCCGGTCATCATATCCTTATGTACCCAGGAACACTGCTCACGGATATTGGCGATTTCAACCATATATGGATTAAGACCTGCCGCAGCAGCCGTTTTACGGAAAGTAGCCTCGTGCATTCTTGGGGAACACGAGCATACAACAATACCCGTAAGATTGTGCTCGTGAACAGCATCTATGATCATATTCTGACCTGCCTGAGAGCACATATATTGATAATTGGTGGAAAAGACTACGCCCGGCTCGTTCTTAAGAGCCTCAGAAACCGCTGCTACGTCAACCGTACCGGCGATATTGCTTCCGCACCAACATACAAAAACACCAACTCTTTGCATTTGTCTTTTCCTCCTTTACTTTGTGTATTTTCTGAATGCGCTTACAAGAAGCTGCTGTGGAGTATCATCTTCAACCATCGCAGGAACATCGTTTGCGGTCATTCGGTTATTGCCCTGCTGTCTTATTGCTGCAAGGCGAACTGCCTCGACAACCTTTGCAGGCTCGACGCCTCTGGGGCATCTGTCAATGCACGCAAAACAGGACAGGCATTTATAAAGTGACTCCGATTTAAGAAGCGGCTCAATGTCACCTGTTTCAACCATACCCACAAACTGATGCGGATGATATTCCATTTCGTCATAAGCGGGACAAGTTGCGGAGCATTTTCCGCACTTCATACACTTACTTGTGTTGACGCCGCTCGTTCTTAAAATCTCTTCACGAAGATACTTATTATTTTCCATTTGTATCCTCCTTTACACCGAGAGCCTCGGCAAGAATTTCGGTGAAATATACTATGGGCATATCTGTGCCGCACTTTTCAAGATTATACTTGCACAATGGGCAAGCGGTGATGATCATTTCAGCTCCTGCCGCTTTGGCATTTTCGATGACAGCCGAAGCGTTTTTCTTTGCCGTATCGGGACTCTCAACCGAAATATACCCACCGCAGCACTCGTTTCTTCTTGCATATACCACAGCTTCTGCACCAAGCGCACGAATAAGATCCTCTATGATCGTAGGATTTTCGGGATCATCCATACGCATAACCTTGTTAGGTCTGAGAAGAAGACAGCCGTAATATGCTGCGATCTTCTTTCCGTTAAGGCTGTTTACGACCTTTTCCTTTACCTTGTCAAAGCCGACAATGTCACGAAGCATTTCAAGATAATGATATACCTCTGTTTCGCCGTTATAGTCATTGTCAGCCGCCATATATCGATTTACTTTAGCCGCAAACTCGGGATTCGTCTGCATTGCGTGATTGGTTTGCTTGATAACGTTGTGGCAGGCGGAACAAACCGTTACGAGCGGCTGAGCCTTGTCGTTTGCCTCTTTAAGGGCACGAACGGACGAAAGCTTTGTAGCAACCTCGTTCTTTGCTGTGGTAAATACACCTCCGCAGCACTGCCAGTTTTCAATTTCTTCCAAGGTAACACCAAGAGCCTCGGCGGCTCTGTATGAGTAAAGGTCAAGCTCCTTTGCCTTATTTTTTAAGGTGCACCCGGGGAAATAACTTACTTTCATTAAATTACCTCCGATTTATACCATCTGTTCAGGATGGAATACCTCATCAAATTTTTCAGCGGTTAAGAAGCCAAGCTCAACGCAAGCTTCTTTAAGAGAAATGTTATCTTTGAACGCCTTCTTTGCAGTCTTTGCGGCGTTTTCATAACCTATATAAGGATTAAGTGCGGTTACGAGCATAAGAGAGTTATGAAGATTGTGATGCATCTTCTCACGGTTTGCCTTAATGCCTACAGCACAGTTCTTGTTAAAGGAAACGATTGCCTCTGCAAGAAGTCTTGTGGACTGAAGGAAATTGTAGATGCAAACCGGCATAAATACATTAAGCTCAAAGTTACCCTGAGATGCCGCCATAGATACCGCTACATCGTTACCCATAACCTGAACTGCCACCATAGTAACAGCCTCGCACTGAGTTGGGTTCACCTTACCCGGCATAATGGAAGAGCCGGGCTCGTTCTCGGGGATAAATATTTCGCCAAGACCATCTCTGGGGCCCGATGCAAGCCAACGTACGTCGTTTGCGATCTTCATCATATCGCAGGCAAGCGCCTTAACGGCACCATGAGCAAAAACAAGTTCGTCCTTGGATGTGAGTGCATGGAACTTGTTGGGAGCAGTAATGAACTTCTTGCCGGTGATCTTTGAAACCTCTTCTGCAACTCCAACGTCAAAGCCTTTGGGAGTGTTAAGACCTGTACCTACCGCAGTACCTCCGAGAGCAAGCTCACGCAGAGGTTCGATCGCACGCTCGATCAACTCAACATCTCTTTCAAGGCTGGCTCTCCATCCGCTGATCTCCTGGCTGAACTTAATGGGAGTTGCATCCTGAAGATGTGTTCTTCCGCTCTTAACAATGCCCTCATTTTCTTCTTCAAGTCTGACGAATGTTGCGATGAGCTCCTTAACCGCAGGAATAAGCTTATCTTCAAGGCTGAGAACTGCGGCAATGTGCATTGCGGTGGGGAATGTATCGTTAGAGGACTGGCTCATATTTGAATCGTCGTTGGGGTGGAGCAAGGTCTTACCTGCAATCTGATTACCACGATTTGCAATAACCTCGTTGGAGTTCATATTCGACTGAGTTCCGGAGCCTGTCTGCCACACAACAAGCGGAAAATGGTCATTGAGCTTACCTGCCATCACCTCATCGCAAGCCGCTGTGATAGCCGCAAGCTTTTC
>JBJEQL010000209.1:0-11302 GCA_051881735.1 Oscillospiraceae bacterium | reverse complement strand
GGAACATATCGGAAAGTTCCCATGCGCCCTTGGTTATGTAACCTTCGATAGCGTGTGTAAGAGCGTCCATACCTGTTGCAGCTGTCAGGCTCTTCGGCATGGAAGACATCATTTCAGGGTCAACGAATGCAACAACGGAGATATCGTGCGGGTCAACGCAAACCATCTTGCGGTTCTTTTCAGCGTCGGTGATAACATAGTTGATAGTAACTTCTGCAGCTGTGCCTGCTGTTGTAGGAACTGCAAGGATAGGAACGGACTTGTTCTTTGTGTCTGCAACGCCTTCAAGGCTTCTTACATCTGCAAATTCGGGGTTAGCAATGATGATACCGATAGCCTTTGCTGTGTCCATAGAAGAACCGCCGCCGATTGCGATAAGATAATCAGCTTCTGCAGCCTTGAATGCAGCAACGCCCGACTGAACGTTTTCAATTGTTGGGTTAGGCTTTATCTCAGAATAGATAGTGTAAGCAAGACCTGCACCGTCAAGAACGTCTGTAACTTTCTTTGTTACGCCGAATTTGATAAGGTCGGGGTCGGAGCATACAAGAGCTTTTTTAAAGCCTCTGTTCTTGGCTTCGTCTGCGATAGCAGCGATAGCGCCTGCACCGTGATAAGATGTTTCGTTGAGGATAAATCTGTTTGCCATAGTAAATGCACTCCTTTATTTTTTTAATGTTAAAAGTTAAAAGTTAAAAGTGGAATTATTTTGCCTGACTTTTTATTGTTTTTGTTGAAGCTGAAAGAATTCTTCGCAATTCTTCACAATCTGAAAGCATACTAAAATAGATTTTGTTATCCAAATATTCTGTTTCATGCAGGATTTCAAGCCAGTATATTGTTTCATTACATTCTTTCAATGCAATATACAACTTGGAGGTAAAATCATTTTTACTGATTGCACATTCTGCTTCAGCTATATTTGCTCCAATGCTTGTTCCGCTTCTTAATATCTGTTTTGACAAAACATACTCTTTTTTACTATTGCAAAGATATTTGTACATATTTACAATACGAATTGCAAAGTGCTTGCTTTTAGCTTTTGCTGCATTATATTTTTCTGTCAAAATTCCACTCTCCACTTTTCACTTTCAAAATTGATTTACTTATCTCCATAAGGATACTTTTTGTATCCCGGGTGACGTCCTGTAACCTTGTACTGTGAACGCATAGAGCAAAGACGGTCAATGTTTTCCCTTGAAATTTCCTTTTCACCGCCGAGCAGATGAGCCGTAAGCGAAATTTTCGCAAAAAGTTCAAGTGTTTCCATGCGGTAGTAAGCTGTTATAAGGTCTGAGCCGACTGAAAGAGCACCGTGATTCTGCAAGAGCATAACGTCATGATTTTCAAGGTAAGGCGTGATAGCTTCGGGCACTTCGTATGTAGAAGGTGTTCCGTAAGGTGTTACGGGAACCGATCCGATAGCGATTATCGATTCGATCATTGTATAACCGTCAAGAGCCTTGTTAGCGACTGCATAGCCTGTTGCTGTTGGCGGATGAGCGTGAAGCACCGAACCTACATCGTCACGCACCTCATAGCAGCGCAGATGCATTTTTATCTCGGAAGACGGACGATAATCGCCGTTCTTTTCGATCAGTTCGCCCTTGGAATTGATCTTTACTATCTTGTCGGGAGTGATGAAACACTTGCTGATGCCTGTTGGTGTTGCAAGGAATGTATCGTTGTCGATTTTCACGGAAAGATTTCCGTCATTGGCAGCGACCCAGCCGAGCTGCCACATTTTGTGACAAATATCGACCATTTGCTCCCTGATTTCCTGTTCATTCATTGGAGTAGACCTCACTTTGTGAAATAATTTATATATATTATACAACATATTTCTTTTGATGTCTATAAATGTATATAAATTTGCCAAAAATCTTTTGTGAATTTTTTTGTGCAAAACACACAAAGAAGTTTGGAATGTGTAGTGTGGAGAGTTGAGTTATTTAATGCGAGATTAAATGTTACGCCGTAATAAATAATGAAAGCAGAATTAAAAAAATCCAAATTGCGAATTTTAAAAAATTAATTTATCCTCAAAACTTTACCGATTAATCAACAGTAACGAAACTGTTTTAAAAATATTATCAATATGTAAAAATGTGAGAAAATTACTTCCGTTTATATAAATGTTATGATATAATAATTTTATATGATTATATATTAGGAAAAAGATGGAGAATTTGCGTTTTCCATTATTCGGAGGATTTTATGTCAGTCAGAGATGAGTTTATCGGCGCAAGAAAAAACGCTTTGAATAAATATTTTGAAAAGCTTAACGATATGCAGAAAAAAGCCGTCTTTACGACCGAAGGCCCTGTGCTTATTCTCGCAGGCGCAGGAAGCGGAAAGACTTCCGTGCTTGTCAACCGTATCGCAAATATGGTCAATTTCGGTTCGGCTTATTCCGATGAAAATGTTCCTGCTTTTGTGACCGAAGATGACGTTGCTTTTCTTGAATCATACAACGGCGAAAAAGACGAGGATACCGTTCAAAGATTAAAAGAGATCGCAGCTGTGAACCCTGTTGACCCATGGAAGATAATGGCTATAACTTTCACAAACAAAGCAGCAGGCGAACTCAAAGAACGTCTTGGAAGTATGCTTGGAACACAGGCGGAGAATATCACCGCTGCAACGTTCCATTCGGTATGCGTTCGCATATTAAGACGTGAGATCAGCAGACTTGGTTACAGCACAGACTTTGCAATTTATGACAGCGATGACAGTTTGAGATTGCTCAAATCCTGTTACGACAGCCTTGATATGTCCGATAAGACCTTTAACCCGAAGGCTGTTATCTCGGCTATATCCCATGCAAAGGATAACCTTATCACACCCGAAATGTATGCGGAAGATGCAGGAAATGATTATTACAAAATGGGCATTTCACGCCTTTATACAGCATATCAGAAAAAGCTTTCCGCCGCAAGTGCAGTCGATTTTGACGATATAATCTGCCTTACGGTTCGACTCTTTACCGAGTGTGAGGATGTTCTCGAGCATTACAGCAACCGCTATCGCTATATAATGGTTGACGAGTATCAGGATACTAACCTTGCACAGCTTAAGCTTGTAACACTTCTTTCGCAGAAGTTCGGAAATATCTGCGTTGTTGGTGACGACGACCAGTCCATCTATAAATTCAGAGGTGCAACTATCGAAAATATCCTCAAATTTGAGGAACAGTTTGACGGTGCAGCTGTTATAAGGCTTGAACAGAACTACCGTTCAACACAGAATATTTTAAGTGCTGCAAATGCCGTTATCGCACATAACAGCAGCCGTAACGAAAAGAAACTTTGGACAGATATCGGCAGCGGAGATAAACTGACCCTCTTCAAAGCCGCAGACGAACACGGCGAAGCTGCATTTGTTGCTGACAGCATAACCGAGCAAAACAAGGACGGAAAGGATTTTCGTGACTTTGCTGTACTTTACCGCACAAATGCGCAGTCCAACGCACTTGAACGTGAATTTACGCTTAAAGGAATACCGTACCGTGTTATCGGCGGTCTGAGGTTCTATGACCGTAAGGAGATCCGTGATATGATCGCATATCTCTCAGTCATCAATAACGGCATGGATATGCTCCGTTTCAAGCGTATCGTAAACGAGCCGAAAAGGGGAATCGGCGATGCGACTGTTTCGATGATAGAACAGATATCCGATGACCTTGCGATATCTCCGATTGAGATAATGCAGAACGTTGAAAGCTATCCGATGCTCGGCAAAAAGGTTGCACCGCTGAAAAAAGCTGCGGCAATGTTTGAACATCTTGCTGATTTTGCGGAGAATGAACCGCTTGAAGACCTTATTGATGAAGTTCTTAAAGTCACAGGTTATGAGGATTATATGAGATCTCTCGGTGATGAGGGCACAGGCAAGCTTGAAAATATCGCCGAGTTGAAATCCAATATACAGAACTATATCGACAGCAAGGGTGAGGACGAAGAACCTACACTTTCCGAATTCCTTGAGGAAATTTCACTCTTTACCGATGCCGATAAAATGGATATGTCCGCAGACGCAGTAAACCTTATGACTATTCATTCAGCAAAGGGACTTGAATTTGATACAGTCTTTATCGTAGGTATGGAGGAGGGAATTTTCCCGAGCAAACGCAGCCTTGATACACTCGAAGACCTTGAAGAGGAACGCCGCCTTGCCTATGTTGCAATTACACGAGCAAAGAGAAAGCTTTATATCTCTCATGCCGTGCGCAGAATGATGTATGGTTCGACAACGATGAATACAGCTTCACGTTTTATCAAGGAAATACCTGCGGAATACATTGAGCGTATCGATAGTACCGCTCATAATCACAATATGGAGAACGATGACGATAGCTTTATCGTAACAAGCCCGACATACGATCTTAAGAGTCAGATCGTGAACCAGCAGTTGAAAAAAGCGCAGAAAACAGAATCAGCTGATTTCAGCATAGGGGAGAGAGTAGCGCATAATGTTTTCGGAGAGGGAACGATCATTTCCGTGAAGAAAATATCCAACGATTCAATGCTTGAAATTGCATTTGATAAGGTCGGTACGAAAAAACTTATGGCAAACTATGCGAAGATAAAGAAAATATAAAAATTATGAAGCAAGCAGAAAAAAGCTTTGCATGACATTAGAAGATGCCATGCAAAGCTTTTCTTTTTTTATCCCGGAAACTTTTCTTCCTTATTTTCAAGCAGAAAACCGATCACATTCGAATAAAATAACTCAGGATTAAGGCGTATTTTATCCTTTATCATCTCCGCCTGATCAAGGTCGGGAGCGTAAACCGAAAATCGCATAAGTTCCAGTTCGTCACCGCCGATAGAACAGTTTACGTTGAACCCTGTTGCAGCTTCGGTAATGTCTATCTTCGCTTCCTTTTCATGTTTCTGAGCCGAGAAGAACGCAAACGCTGATTTCAGCAGCCTTTTACGAAAATGATAGGGAACATAATCGTTATAACATTCCGCACTCTGTCTGCCTTTTTCTTCAAGCTGCAGATACTTTTCGCTGTTTTCCTCATAAGATGAAACTGCGCCGCTTTTCAACAGCTCCTCGATCGCCTGATTATAGTGAAAATAGTTCACTGCTTCGCTTTTAATCACGATCTCGTAAAGCTCACTTTCGAGTATCGGCTTTTCTATTTCGTCAAGCAGATAGCATACTGCGATCTTGACTGAGTGGATACCGGAAATCTCTGTATTGAAATCCTGCAAGAAAACCGCTCCTTTATCAGAAGTTAGGGTAGTCGAGCATGTGCGAAAGTATTGCAATGTTCGCTGCAGCTTCAACGCAGGGAACAGCTCTTGGAACAACGCAGGGGTCATGTCTGCCCTTTATCTCGATCACGCCGTTGGTAAGATTGCTGTAATCAATGGTTTGCTGCGGCTGCGCAATGGACGGGGTAGGTTTGAACGCAACACGGAATATGATAGGCATACCCGAGGAAATTCCGCCGAGGATACCGCCGTGATTGTTAGTCTTTGTAAGAACGTGTCCGACTTCGTTTACATAGAATTCGTCATTGTTCTGACTTCCGAGCATAGTTGCGACCTGGAAACCTGCACCGAATTCGATGCCCTTTACAGCAGGAATACCGAAAACTATCTGTGCAATGCTGTTTTCGAGTCCCACGAAAATAGGCGAACCAACACCTGCAGGAACGTTTGTTACCGCACATTCAACGATACCGCCGAGGCTGTCAAGCGAACGGCGAGCAAGATCGATGTCATCATACATAGCCTGACCCTTTTTGTCGCTTATAGTCGGGAATTTCTTGTGACGCAGAGCGATTATCTGCTCACGGGAAATTTCAAGCGGATTGAACTTTGTATCCTTGATGTTGTGTATCTGTGCAATGTGGGCGCCTGTGTAAATGCCTCTGCGTTCAAGTATCTGACCGCAGACAGCACCTGCAAAACAGAGCGGAGCAGTAAGTCTGCCAGAAAAATGACCGCCACCGCGAACATCGTTGAAGCCCTTGTAGCGGAGCGCACCGGTATAGTCAGCATGACCCGGACGAGCAAGCTTTGAAATGTTGCCGTAGTCCTGTGAGTGCTGGTCGGTGTTGTTTATGAAAGCGGCAAGGGGAGTACCTGTGGTGTAGCCGTTGTGAACGCCCGACATAATGTTCGGGAGATCCTTTTCGTTTCTCTGTGTGGATGTTGCGTCCTTCTTGGGCGCACGTCTTGCCATGAAGCAGCGAAGCTCTTCAAGGTCAATATGCTCTCCCGGAGGGAGATTGTCGATCACAACGCCGATCGCAGGGCCGTGTGATTCACCGAAAATAGAAACTGTGATATTATGATTCCAAAAAGATGACATCATTTTCAGTCCTTTCTTACCGTGAAGGGTCAATAGTTATTTTTCCGCCAAGCTTTTTAAAATCCTGCCAGAAATCGGGGTAGCTCTTTGCGACTGCTTCGCTGTCCGTTATCGTTATCTCTCCGTCTGCCATTGTTGAAGCAACAGCCGAAGCCATAACGATGCGGTGGTCGTTGCAGCCGTCTATCCTGCCGCCCGTAAACGAACGTACAGGGTGAATTTCAAGGAAATCATCGCCGTAAATGACATTTCCGCCGATAGCGTTTATTGCGTCAGCGATAGCTTTAAGACGGTCGCTTTCTTTTATTTTAAGTCGTTTTGCGTTAACTATTCTGCTTACGTCCTTTGTAAAGCAGCCGAGTACCGTCAGTATCGGAACAAGGTCGGGAATATCGGAAACATCGACTGTGAACGGCTCATATTCGCCGAAGGGGACCCTGCCGAAGCCTATTTCGTCAAGAATTGTGCATATCTGCTTGTCGCCCTGAACGGAATCCTTGTTAAGATTGCCTATCTCTATCTCCGAGCCGAGCGCATTTGCAACGTAATAGAACGCAGCCTGAGAGTAGTCACCCTCAACAGCATAGTCGGCAGCCTTGTATTTCTGATTGCCCTTTATGCTGTAAACAGGGAAGCCCTCTTCCGATATGCTATCATCGATCTTTACGCCGAAAACTTTGAGTGCTGCAATTGTCATATCGGCATAAGGCTTTGATTCAAGCTTTGATGTAAGGATTATCCTGCTGTCTTCGCTGCAAAGGGGGAGAGCAAACAGAAGTCCCGTGATAAACTGCGAGGAAACATCACCCTCAATATGAAAATCACCGCCGCAAAGCTTTCCGTCCATTGTAAACGGCATAACTCCGTCTGTGTGTTCAAATCGAACGCCTTTTTGCGCAAGTTCTCTCTTGTAAGGCGTGATAGGGCGTGTGGGAAGCTTTCCGCTGCCCGAAAATTCCGTTGCACAGCCGAGTGCAGCAGCAACAGGAATTATGAAACGAAGCGTAGAACCGCTTTCACGGCAGTTTATCTTAGCCGAGGAAGAAGCCGCGCCGATGCCTTTTATAGTATATACATTTCCGTCATTTATGATTTTTGCGCCGAGCGCTGTCATTGCGTCAACCGTTGCGTCAATGTCCTCAGAGGGATTTACTGCGCTGACCTCAGAAACTCCGTCCGCAAGCGCAGCAGCGATTATCATGCGGTGGGAAAAGCTTTTTGAGGACGGTGCGTTTATCCTGCCGATAAGCTTTGACGGTGTTATAGTAACGTTCATAAACTCTCCTGTTAATTCTCCAAAAATTCGAGGAATTTTTCAACGGGCATCTTTACAGCAGCCGATTTTCCAACTTCGCTGCAGATTATGATACTTATGCTGCCGCTTTCACGCTTCTTGTCGTTAAGGCAAGCACCGCCGAGTTCTTTTTCGGTCGGCTCAACGGAAACATTGAGCTTGTAGCGTTCAAGGCAAGCAATAAGCCTGTCCGTTAGACCCTTGGCAGCCTGACCCTGCTTTTCTGCAAGCCGTGTTATCATTCTCATACCTGCGGCAACAGCCTTGCCGTGGGTGATGCCTGTGTAGTTGTAGTACTGCTCGATAGAGTGTGCAAGTGTATGGCCAAAGTTTAGGAGCATTCTTTCGCCCTTGTCGAATTCGTCTGCCTCAACAACATCACGTTTTATCGAAACGCACTGCTTGATAACGTCTGCAGAAATTTCCTTGATGTTGTCAAGCGTTCTTGTTTCAAGCAGCTCAAAAAGGGGAGCAGACTTAATCATACCGTACTTTACAACTTCGCCCATTCCGTCAATAAGGAATTCTTCGGGAAGAGTGTCAAGCGTATCTGTGTCGCATATAACGAGCTTCGGCTGCTTGAATGCTCCGACAAGATTTTTTCCCTCGGGCAGGTCGATAGCAGTCTTGCCGCCGACAGATGAATCCACCTGTGCAAGCAGCGTTGTGGGAATCTGAACAAAGTCCAGTCCACGAAGGAATGTAGCCGCAGCGTAACCTGTTATATCACCAACAACTCCGCCGCCGAGCGCAACGAGAGCGTCCGTGCGTGAGATGTGATTTTCACATAAAAAGCTGTATATTTTAAGCAGCGTGTCTGAGCATTTTGAAGCTTCACCGTGAGGAAAAACATACTTGCATACCTCAAAACCGCTCTTTTCAAGGCTTTTTACAACTCTTTCACCATAAAGAGCGTCGACAGTATCATCTGTAATGACTGCAAACTTTACAGCCTTGGTAACAGCCTTGATATATTCGCCGGAATTATCCATAATTCCGCTTCCGATAATGACCTCATAGTTTACAGAAGCCTTTACCGGTATTCTTGTGTATTCCATACTATATTTAATGTTTCCGAAAGGGAAACGTACTCCTTTCCGAAGTTTGAAGCCTTAGCCGATGCTTCTGCCGAGGTAGCCGCAAAGACCGCTTATCTTCTTCATTGTTTCCTTGAACATTTCAGGAGTGAGCTGCTGACCGCCGTCCGAAAGAGCACACTTCGGGTCGCAGTGAACCTCTATCTCAAGAGCGTCTGTTCCTGCAACAACAGCCGCAAGAGCCATCGGGTCAATAAGAGATATCATACCTGTTGCGTGAGATGGGTCAGCGCAGACAGGGAGATGTGACTTCTGCTTAAGAAGCGGAATTGCAGAAACGTCAAATGTATTTCTTGTCATTGTTTCAAATGTTCTGATACCACGCTCACAGAGGATAACGTTCGGGTTGCCCTCGGACATGATGTATTCAGCAGACATGAGTGTTTCTTCAAGTGTATTTGCAAGTCCTCTCTTGAGAAGGATAGGCTTATTAGTCTTACCGAGAGCCTTTAAAAGCTCAAAGTTCTGCATATTTCTTGCGCCGACCTGAATAACGTCGATATCATCGAAAAGGTCGATATCCGACTGGCTCATGATCTCTGTTACAATAGGAAGGCCTGTTTCAGCTTTTGCTTTAAGCAGGAGCTTTATGCCCTCTTCACGCAGACCCTGGAAAGAGTAGGGGGAAGTTCTCGGCTTGAATGCGCCGCCTCTGAGCATAGTCGCACCGGCTTCTTTTACAGCCTGAGCTGTGGTGAGTATCTGCTTTTCGGATTCTACCGAGCAAGGACCTGCAATGACCTGAAGGGAACCGTCGCCGATCTTTTTGCCGCCTGCATCGATAACTGTGTTATCAGGGTGGAACTTGCGGTTTGCTTTTTTGTAAGGTTCCTGAACACGCTTGATCTCTTCAACGCAGTCCTGCGCATAGAGATTGTGCATATCAACGGCGGAAGTATCACCGATAAGACCGATGATATTCTGATTTACGCCATGAATGTGGTTGGTCGCAACGCCCTGCGCTTTAAGAAGCTCGTCCAGTTTTGCAACTGATTCGGGTGAAGCATTGTTCTTCAGAATGATGATCATGTTTTTTTCTCCTTAATTCTATATATAATTTTATTTTTAACGTACCAATGTGCAGTCTGGGAGCTGCTCTTCAAGGTATTCGATATCCTCTTCGGGAACATCAAGACCCTGCATATAAAGCTTTTTCAGCATGATGAACGAAGCCGCAGGACGGACATTCGTTATAGGATTATTGCTAATTTTCAGCCATTGAAGCGATGTCAGCGAGATTATCTGCTCTATCGAGCCGATGTTGTTGTTTTCAAGATAAAGTTCATTGAGATCGCCCATAGAAATAAGCGGCGTAAGGTCGGAAATTTCGTTGTTCTGCAGGTGCAGACCTATCATTTTATTCATTCCGCTGAGAGCGGAGATGCTTTCAATGTGGTTGTCGTTAATACGGAGAAGTTCAAGGCTTTTGAGGTTTGCCAGCGGAGTGATGTCGCTGATATTGTTGCAGGAAATATCCAGCGCACGAAGATGAATAAGACCATCAATAGGCGAAATATCGCTGATATTGTTTGAACGCAGATAAAGACTCTCCAGACCGACAAGTCCTGCAATAGGAGTCAGATCTTCAACGTTATTCTTGAAAAGCGACAGATTTTTAAGGCTTGTAAGACCTTTGAGCGGTGACAGATCGGTTATATTGTTCTGATATATCTGCAGTTCAGTTAGGTTTACCATGTATTTAAGCTCGACAATATCCTCATCGCTTAAGTCCATGTTGCTCAGCGTCAGGGTTGTGAGTTCCGTACTGTATTCTTTGCCCTTTATTATTATAGTAGGCGGAAGATCAGCCATAACTTTTTCCTTTTCAGCAACAGCCTCACTTACAGCGGGGTTATCCTTGCCGAGAAGATAATCGTCCTTATTTTTTATCTTAATATCGGGAACGGTTTCCGCCTTAAGCGACGAAACATCATGTTCGAGTGATTCTATCTGCGACAAAAGCTCGGAAACGTCCGGCTGGGGTTCCTCTTCTTCCTTGTTGAAAAGCGAACATGAGCAGAGGGAAAAAGCCATCGCAAAACAGGTAACGAGAGCTGCTGCTTTCGTGCGTTTCATAAAAAAGCGTCCTTTCCTTTTGAAAATTCTTAATGCATACATATCAATTATATACCAGTTTCCCTTTAAAGTCAAGAGATACTGCAAAAAATGGAAATTGTGCTGTTTGAAGAAAAACTTGTACTTGAAAAATCATAAAAAGATTATATAATAGTATATAAAGGGTAAATGATATAAAAGTTGTTATCATTCTGCACAAAAACGGCATAAAAATGTCCGAAAAACCGCATAGATCCTACGAAAATGAGCAAAAGTGAAAAAATGAAATGAAAAAAGAGAACCGTAGAGAAAATGAGCAAAACAGAGAGATTTAAAGAGATTGTGGGATATATTTTCAAAATTCGGCAAAATGACTATTGACAAACGATTTTGCAATGTGTATAATAAATAACGTTGTGTCCGACGTGTATCAGAATGTATGTGGAGTTGCCTGCATTGAATGATATCAGTTCGGCAATATCTACTAAAAAATAAAGGAGAATGACTATGTCAACTTATATGCCTA
>JBJEQL010000208.1:0-11388 GCA_051881735.1 Oscillospiraceae bacterium | reverse complement strand
TTGAAGAATAATATAATAAATAAAAATAGCTCTTGGAACAACAAATTGTTTCAAGAGCTATTTTTGTTCTATACTTGTCCATTGCTGCATAGTATTAATCAAGGTGATTCATGGATCACATCTGCAGAAACGGAAAGGAAGTGCTGTTTCTTTTATGGAAATAGTAAACTATTTGCAGGAGAAAAAACTGCTCGGATATTTTCCCGAACGTCTGAAAAAATATCTTGAAACTATAAGGATTGAGTTAACAGAAATACGTTTGCGCCGTGAACGTCCTATCGTTTTAATGCATAATTCGGAAATGTTTTTTATAAATGCGGACGGGAAAACTGCACGTTTTTTCGATAGTGGATGCATAAAAGCTTCATCTGCGGAAATCGACAGTATTTTCTATGCTGTTTGCAGAAACTCGGTACATTCATTTCAAGATGATATATGCAATGGATTTATTACCATTGCAGGCGGTCATAGAGTTGGCTTATGCGGAACAGCAGTCATACATGACGGCAGAATTTCTAACATAAAGAACATAAGTGGATTGAATTTTCGTATAAGTCGGGAGATTACTGGTTCAGGCGAAAAAATATTTAACAGGGTGTTTTGCAGCGGACTAAGCAATGTTCTTGTTGCAGGTGCTCCGTCAAGCGGCAAAACTACTGTTCTGCGTGATCTATGCCGACTCTTGGGAAACAAATATAAGGTTTCAGTCATAGATGAACGTTCCGAGATAGCTGCTGTTTTCGGTGGTATTCCGCAGAATGATATCGGAGTTAATACAGATGTTTTTGATGGGTTTTCAAAATCGGACGGGCTTGAAACAGCGGTAAGAGTGATGTCGCCCGATATAATAGTATTTGATGAAGCAGGCTCTCAAAATGATTTTGAATATATGCGTTATGCGATGACCTGCGGAGTAAGGATATGTGCTTCCATCCATGCTTTTTCTGTTGATAATGTAAAACAAAAGCTGCCGTTCTGGGCATATTTCGATTATATTGCAATGCTGGGCAGAATTCCCGGAGAAGACATAAAAATATTCAGGACGGACGAGTTATGAAAACGGTACTTATATTTATTATAATCATAGTATGCACGCTGATGGGAAGTTATTTTTCCGAACGGCTTAAACAAAAATGCATATTTCTGAAAGAGATATCATATATGCTTGAAGAACTTCGGCTGTTGATCGAATTTGAGTCTGCCGAGGTCGGAGAGATCATACAAAGACTTATGAAAAACCAACGTCTGTCAGAGCTTGGCTTTATAAAAAATATTGCTGACAGAATGGATGTAGGAACAGATTTTGGTTCGCTTTGGGAAAACGCCGTGGAAATGCAGCAGTATAGTTTCCTTTCATCTGAAGAAAAAGAATTCATAAAGGAAATAGGCAGAAAACTTGGAAAAAGCGATATTAACGGGCAGATAAATGCTATAAAATTTGAAAAAAACGAGCTTGAAAATATGATAAGATCAGCTGCTGATGATTATTGCAGAAAGGCAAAGCTTTATCGCTCACTCGGAGTGTTGTGCGGAGCTTTTATAGCAATAATGTTTATCTGATCGTGGAGGAAAAAGAAATGAATTTGGATATTATTTTTAAAATCGCAGGAGTTGGAATAATCGTATCGGTACTTAATATGATCCTGAAAAAATCAGAGCGTGAGGAATATGGTTTGATAGTGACCATTGCCGGACTTATTGTTGTTCTGCTTGTGATAATCAACGAAATCGCATCGTTGTTTGATACAGTCAAATCTGTTTTCGGGTTCTGAAAATATGGATATAGTGAAAATTGCTTCTATATGTATTGTATCCGCTGTTATATGCAAGCTTTTTGATAAGGATGCACGGGAATATTCGCTTTACATAAAAATCGCCGCAGCAGTTATGATACTTGCTTTTATTTTTATCTATATTTCACCGCTTATGGAAAGCATACGAACAATTTTTGAGCGCTCAGATTCTGATGCGGATTATCTTAAGATACTTTTTAAAGCGACCGGAATATGCTATATTTCGCAGTTTGCATCTGATATATGCAAAGACAGCGGTGAAAATCTCCTTGCATCACAAGCGGAACTTGCAGGCAGAGTTGGACTTATGGTCACAGCAATCCCACTTTTTGAACAGGTTGTTGATATCATAATCTCCTTTTCGCAAACATAAGGAGAGAGGGATCATATATGAAAAAAATGGCTGTGATTATACCTATCGTTCTATTATGCTTATATTCATTGTTTATCCCGGTGTTTGCCGAGGATGATTTTGCTTCGGAAATCGGAATAGACACTTCGGCGGTTGACGAAGCTGTTCCGTCCGATGCTGCAGAAATTATTGAGGAAAACGGTATCTCAGCAGACAATGTTGATGCAGTCAGCAATATAGGACCGAGTGATGTATTCCGATATATGGCAGAACAGGTAAAGATAAAAATAAAGTATCCGTTAAAACTGCTTGTTTTGATGTTTTCGGTTATTATAGCGGGTTCGGTAACCGAGAACTTCGGCAACTGTGTTTCAAATAAATCCGTATCAAAGGTTTACGAAACGGTATGTGTTCTGATAGCAGTCGGAATAGTTTCCACCCCTATTGTTAAATGCGTCAAGACTGCGTCGGATACACTTTACAGCGGAAGTGATTTTGTTGCATCATATATTCCGGTTTTTTCGGGTATTATGGCATCATCAGGCTGCATTACGTCTGCATCTGCTTACAGCTTGGTACTGATGATATGTTCCGAAGGCGCTGCAGCCATTGCGGCTCACTATCTTATGCCGCTTATCTCGATATGTACAGCGCTTGGTATAATTGAGTCGATCAACGGTGCTTTTAATCTTACTCAGATCACATCTTCGATATGCAAAGCGGTGAAATTTATACTTGGTTTTATAATGACAGTTTTTATCGGATTGCTTTCACTTCAGAGCATAATCGGGGCGTCAGCCGATACGATCGGAGTTAAGGCTGCAAAATACCTTGCTTCCAACTGCATACCTGTAATTGGAGGGGCGGTTGCTGACGCTTATACAACTTTAAAGGCAAGTCTTGGTATTCTCAGGGGAGGAGTTGGCTTTTTCGGTATCGCAGTAATATTTGTATCGGTTGTTCCTGCACTTATTGAGGTATTGCTTGTCAAGCTTGCATTTTGTGTTTCAGAAATTGTCAGCGAAATATTTGGGATAAAAGGGATAAAAACTTTGCTTCATAATTCATCGGAGGTTCTGTCGATAATAATAAGTCTGCTTGTATGCTTTGGCATGATGCTGATTATTTCTACTGCGGTGATGATGATGATAGGTCTTGATGTTTCATAAGATGTGGAGATGGTAAAATGAATGAAATACAGCTTGTGATAATCTCAGCCGGAATATTGGCAGTTGTTATGAATATATTTGAATCGGTTTATCCTGCTGAAAAATATGCAAAACAGATGCAGATGATTTTTTCGCTTATTTTTATTTTGTGCCTTATAAAACCTGTTATATGCTGTATTGAAAGCGTTTCCGATACTGTTGAGAGTATTGATGTGATCAATGATAATATCTCGGTAAAGTCGGAAAATACTCTTGATTATTTCAAAGGGTCTATCGAACGTAATATAAGCAGTCAGATGAAGGACATACTTACAGATAATGGTATTACGGTGAAAGAAATCAAGACAAGTATTAATATTTCCGAAAGTGGAAGCATATCTATTAATGAGATCACAATAGCTGCAGAAAATGCAGCGCAGGGAGCTGAGATAATTGACATAGTTAAGCGTGAAACAGGTGAGAATACACTCGTCAAAATTAAGGAGAACGAACAATGAAAAAGGACGAAATACTGAAATCCCTGAAGGATTTTTCTCAAAAGCCGATTTTTCCAAAGGTGATGATCGCAGCAGGATTGATCGTTATGGTAATGATAGTTTTTGCTGATTTTTCCGGAGGAAATGATAAGGAAAATGTGAGTGATGTGGACGCAGATTTTCAGACAGCGGATAAATATGTTGAATGCGCTGAAAACCGACTTTCAGAGGTGTTAATGACAATTGAAGGAGTCGGCAAAGCCAAGGTTCTTGTTAACATATCTTCTACCGAGGAGTATATTTATGCCGAAGAGTTCAAGCAGGGCACAAGCAGTACGGAAAATGAAATTGTTGTTATTGACAGCGGTTCTGCCAAGGAGGCGCTAATAAAAAAGGTCAAAATTCCCGAGATAAGCGGAATTGTAATTGTATGTGAGGGGGGAGATGATCCGCAAGTCTGTGAAAAGGTGTATAAAGCGGTATCGACCGCACTAAAAATCCCAAGCAGCAGAATTTATGTTGCTGAAATGAAATAACAGGAGGCATTCAATATGAAAAGACTAAACCTTATTATCGGAAAAAAACAAATAATCCTCGCTTGTTTAACTCTTATCTTAGGCATTGCGGTTTATATGAATTATGCGTTATCCTCTTCGGATGATGAGATCGCACAGAATGTCATGAACAATGATGCAGAGGCAGCTGATTCGGCTAATTACGGAGATGCAGCTTTTGTAAGCGCCGAGGGAGCAAGTGATTATTTTGCTCAGGTGCGCTTAAGCCGTATGACAAGCAGAGATGAAGCGGTTGAAACGCTTTCCGTGATACTTAACGGCGGCGACCTTTCCGATGAGGAAACTGCAACATATACAAACGAATCTATTACTCTTTCTAAGCTCTCCGAAAGCGAAAGTAAGATCGAAAATCTCATCAAAGCACAAGGCTTTAATGACTGTGTTGTATATTTAAACGACAGTACAGCTAATATTGTTGTAAAATCAGAGGGACTTGAAGCAGCTCAAGCAGCTCAAATTAAAGATATTTTATTAACAGAGGTTACAATTCCGGCAGAAAATATTAGAATTTTTGAGGTAAAGTAGTTGTACATTTTGAAAATATCTGCTATAATATAATGGTATAGATATTTTCAGGTGGCTGACTCAAAGATAAATCCTGATAGATCGTCAGCCAATCCGGCAGGGGAGGTTTATCAGATGGATAAAATCAACGATGTTCAGAATAACAGCATTAAAATATCAGAAGATGTTGTATCCAAAATTGTTGAACTGGCCGTAAAGTCTGTCGAAGGCGTTAGCGGTATCATGAACAGCAGGATCCATTTCAGCAGCATTTTTGATAAAAAAGATGAATCTGCAATTGCTATTACAGGTGAAAGCGGTTCGGTCGATGTAACCGTCAATGTTGTTGTTTCATACAACAGCAAGGTAAAGCAGGTTGCTGAAAGAATTCAGGATAAGGTAAAAAATGATATCCAGAACATGACGGGAATTATCGTCAATAAGGTAAATGTCATTGTTGAGGGAATTTCATTTGATAACGAAAAAGAATAAAGAAAGCAGGCTCTTTTCAGAATTTCTGATATAGGGCTTGCTTTTCTGCACATAAAACGAAAGGATTTGAAAATTTTGAAAAGAAGTGAAATAAGAGAAGCTGCTTTTTTATTAACATTTGAAAAGCTTTTTACCGATGATCCTGTTGATTCGATCATTGACGCAGCTTATGAGGTAGATGAGTTCGAAATGGATGAGGAATGCGAAAAATTGTTTATAGCTGTTAATGAAAAAGCAGACGAAATTGATGATATCATTGCAAAAAACAGCGAAAAACGTCAGATCTCAAGAATTCCAAAGGTCAGTATCGCCATTCTGCGTATTGCAATTTATGAGATGCTTTACAATGAAAATGTGCCTAATAATGTTGCAATAAGCGAAGCTGTGCTGATAGCAAAGAAATTCACATATACGCCGGATGTTAAATTTATCAACGGCGTTCTCGGCGTTATTGCAAAAGAACTTGAGAATAAGGCAGGAGCAGAAGAATAATGCCGATTTATCTCGGAATAGATACCAGCAACTATACGACATCAACTGCGCTTATAGATACCGACAGCATGAAGGCGGTACAGTCGAAAAAGCTTCTTCCCGTAAAAGAAGGTGAGCTTGGGCTTCGTCAGAGCGATGCTGTTTTTCATCATACAAAACAGCTTCCCGAAATGATATCGTCGTTATTTGAAAATAACACTGTTAAACCGGATGCTATTGGCGTTTCGGTTCGTCCGCGTAATATTGAAGGCTCTTATATGCCCTGCTTTTTATGCGGAGAGGGACTTGCAGATTCGCTTGGTGCAGTAAATAAGCTGCCTGTATACAAGACATCGCATCAGATCGGGCATATTCTTGCAGCGCTTTACTCTTCTAAAAAGCTTGAGCTTATACATGAAAGATTTATTGCTTTCCATGTAAGCGGAGGAACGACTGATTGTCTGCTTGTTGAGCCGGATAAAGATAAGGTATTTGAAATAACAGAGATCGGAACTTCGCTTGACATCAAGGCAGGACAAGCTATTGACAGAGCAGGTCTGATGCTGGGACTGCAATTTCCGTGCGGAAAAGAGCTGGAAAATCTTGCAGAAAAAAGCGATAAGAAATACAAGCCTAAAGCAGTTTTGAAAAACGGCAGCTGTTGTCTTTCGGGATTGGAAAATCAATGCCGAAAGATGCTTGATGACGGTGAAAAGAAAGAAGATATAGCCAATTTTTGTTTAAGCAGCATCTTTTCTGCTGTATATTCAATGACTGAATTTGCGTTAAATAATTATGGAAATCTTCCTATTGTTTATGCAGGCGGAGTAATGTCCGATAAGATAATTCGGGATAAGCTTCTGCAGAGATTTGATGCATATTTTGCAGAGCCGGATTTTTCCTGCGATAACGCTGTGGGAACTGCAGTTTTTGCAGCAATTAAGGAGAACTCTTTATGAGCAGTTTACTTACTGTCAGCCAGCTTAACCGATATATTTCCTTTAAGATGAAAGAGGATAAACTGCTTAAAGGAATTCTGATAAGCGGTGAAATATCCAACTTTACAAATCATACAAAATCCGGGCATCTTTATTTTACACTTAAAGACAGCACAAGCTCAATAAAGGCTGTAATGTTTGCAAATGCGGCTTCACGTCTTAGATTTGTACCTGCATCGGGAATGAAGGTGATTATTTCAGCTAATGTTCAGGTATATGAGCGTGACGGTGTTTATCAGCTTTATGTCAACGATATGCAGCCCGATGGGATAGGCGCACTTTATATTGCTTTTGAACAGCTTAAGGAAAAGCTTTCGGCGGAGGGATTGTTTGATGAGGAGCTGAAGAAGCCGCTTCCCGAATTTCCGTCAAAGATCGGTATCGTTACTTCGCCCGAAGCTGCAGCGCTTCAGGATATGCTGAATATTATATCAAGGCGTTATCCGATAGTTGAGATTGTGATATATCCCTGTCTTGTACAAGGTGCAAACGCTCCGGAAAGTATTTGTTCTGCTATAAAAAAAGCAGACTGCGGTGATAATGATATTATCATTGTCGGCAGAGGAGGCGGCTCGCTGGAAGATCTTATGGCATTTAACAGCGAATGTGTTGCAAGAGCAATTTCAAACTGCAATACGCCGATTATTTCCGCTGTCGGACATGAAACCGACACAACGATAGCTGATTTTGCGGCTGATCTTCGTGCGCCTACTCCTTCGGCTGCGGCAGAACTGGCTGTTCCTGAACTTACAGCGCTGAAAAGCTTTTTTGATGCATCGAAAAGGGTACTTGACAAAAAGATCATTGAAAAAACCGCTATGTATCGTATGCGGATCGAAAACTATGAAAAGACACTTGCTTCTTTGGAACCTGCAAGTCGTATAGAGAATTCAAAGAAGCTTCTTGAAGAACGTGAACACCGTTTACGAGAGCTTTTTAAATCAAAAATTGAACTGAATAGCGCTATCCTTGCATCTAAATTATCTGCGCTTGATAATTTAAGTCCGACAAAGATAATGATGAGAGGTTATTCGCTTGTTTATAAAGATGATAAGCTTATTCATTCCGTTTCAGAGCTTAGTACCGGTGACAGTATTTCGGTAAAGCTTTATGACGGTGAAATAAACGCTGAGGTAAACTGAAAGGATTAAAAATGAAATTTGAAGAATCGATCAAAAGAATTGATGACATTATTTCAGCACTTGAAGATAAAGACATTTCGCTTGATGATTCAATTAAGCTTTACAAAGAGGGCGTAAAGCTGGTAGAAAACTGTAAAAAAGAGCTTGATAAGGCTGAAATGCTTGTAACCGTTGAGGATACAAACGAATAATTTTAAGGGGAATTGTTATGCCGAATATAAGCAGTATTTCCGCCGAAAGCAAGGCTGTTTTTGACGGATATATTGATTTGATAAATTCCGAACTGGATAAATACAGATCATCTGAAATGGAAAGCTGCGGCTTGCAAAAGGAAATTGCAGAAGCAATGTGGTACACTCTTTCTGCAGGCGGAAAACGAGTACGGGCAGTATTTGTAATGGAATTTTGCAAGGTGTGCGGCGGTGATGTGAATAGTGCGCTTGCAGCCGCTTGTGCGATTGAAATGATCCATGCATTTTCGCTTATCCATGATGATCTTCCGTGTATGGACGATGATGACTTCCGTCGTGGAAAACCGTCATGTCATAAAGCGTTTGATGAGGCGACCGCTTTGCTTGCCGGTGACGCACTTCAAAACAAGGCTTTTGAAATTATTGTAAATGATGATAGATTGTCAGACCAAGTAAAGGTCAGACTTATCAAGTGTCTTTCAAAGGCTGTGGGAGTTCAGGGAATGATCGGTGGGCAGGTCATTGATACAAACTGTCAGGATAAGCTTACAACTCCGGAGCAGCTTCTTGATATGTACAATATGAAAACGGGTGCGTTAATAATGGCGGCTTGTGAAATGGGATGCATTTGTGCACAAGCTTATGATAAAACGGAAGCCGCACGAAAATTCGGAGAGAGTATCGGACTTGCGTTTCAGATAGTTGATGATATACTTGATGTTTCCGGTGATGAAAAAGAACTTGGAAAACCTATCGGAAGCGATGCATTAAATGAAAAAAACACGTTTGCTTCTCTTTGCGGACTTCAAAAATCGGAAAGTTATGCAGAAAAGCTTACAACTGACGCAATGGACCATCTTGATTCATTTGAAAATAACGGTTTTTTAAAAGAAATCAGCATATATCTGATGAAAAGGAAAAAATAATATAAGGGGATCTCTAAAAACCTCCTTCTCGGCAAATTTTCTATGACTTTGCATATCTTCTGCGTTAACAAACCTTGTAATACATAAGAATAAGCTGATTTATCAGCGTTTCTTTAGTATTGACTGCGGTTTGTTGCCTTGAAGCTATGCAAAGCCATTAACGAAAATTTGCTCGAGTCCCGGTTTTTAGAAGACCCCATAAATAAAGAGAAAGGATGCGTTTAGATTTGTCAATATATTATAACTACACTCTTGCTGCGGCGGTAGTTTCATGGTGTGCTGCACAGATCATCAAAACTATTATTCATGCCATAAATAACAAAACATTTAAAGCAGAACGTCTGATAGGTTCAGGCGGTATGCCAAGCTCACATTCTTCCCTTGTATGTTCTGCTTCTGTGGCGACATACCGCTTATGCGGTCCTGCGTCGGTTGAATTTGCTCTTATGTTGATCGTTGCGCTTATCGTAATGTATGACGCAATGGGAGTTCGCCGTGCAGCAGGACTTCATGCTCATCAGCTTAACAGAATGAACAAATACTTTAATGAAGAGGGCATAGAGATCCCGAATTACGATACTAACAGAAAACCGTCTAAAAAGCCGAAAAAACAAAAGGATTTCAAAGAATATCTCGGACATACGCCGTTTGAGGTTCTTGGAGGAGTAGTTCTCGGTATTCTTATTGCATTTATAATGCCTGTTGAGATCTGATTTGGAGGATATTTTGGAAAAACGTGAGATAAAACTCAGCGAATTGAATCTGCCGGGTGACTTAAAAGAACTTGATTATTCAGAATGCAGGTCGCTTTGCAAGGATATTCGCCGCTGTATTATAAAGAATGTTATGAAAAACGGCGGCCATCTTGCCTCAAACCTTGGAACTGTTGAACTTACGGTTGCTTTGCACAGAGTTTTTGATTCTCCGAATGATAAGCTTGTCTGGGATGTTGGACATCAGGCATATACGCATAAGCTGCTTACAGGGCGATATGACAGGTTTTCAACTCTTCGCAAAAAAGATGGAATATCAGGCTTTATTCGTCCGAATGAATCTGAGCATGACGCATTTGTAAGCGGTCACAGCAGCAATTCTATCTCTGCTGCGCTTGGTATGGCTGAGGCAATGCGAATAAACGGAGATACAAAACATCGTGCAGTTGCGATCATCGGAGATGGCGCATTCACGGGCGGACTTGCTTATGAAGGACTTAACAATGCCGGAAAAAGCTTAGGAAATCTTATTGTTATTCTAAATCATAACGATATGTCAATTTCCAAAAATGTTGGTGCTCTTTCAAAGTATCTTACATCAATAAGAGGAAATCAGCGGTATCTTGATATAAAAAAATCAGTTGAGCATGCGCTCGACAATACTCCGGTCATTGGTGAACCGATAAAGAATGTTCTTCTATCGTCCAAGTCAGCTCTTAAAACAGTGCTTTATCATTCGACTATGTTTGAAGATCTGGGATTTGTTTATCTTGGCCCTGTTGACGGTCATAACATAGAGGAAATTGAAAATACGCTGAAAATGGCACGCAGGATCGAAAAACCTGTGTTTATCCATGTTAATACGAAAAAAGGAAAGGGGTTTAAGCCTGCGGAAAAGAATCCCGGCGCATTTCACAGCGTCCCAAGCAGCGGATATTCAAAGAATAATCCGGATAATTTCAATCATGACAGTTTTTCGGAGAATTTCGGCAGAACTGTTTTAGAATTTGCTGAGGTTGATGAAAGGATATGTGCTGTTACTGCGGCGATGAAATATGGAACGGGATTGCAGTATTTTGCTGCAAATTTCCCTGAACGTTTTTTTGATGTCGGAATTGCTGAAGAACACGCTGTAACATTCTGTGCAGGACTTGCAAAAGGCGGAAAAATTCCTGTATTTGCTGTGTATTCAAGTTTTTTACAGCGTGCATACGATGAAATAATACATGATGTATCGATAGACCATACTCATATTGTTCTTGCTGTTGACAGAGCGGGATTTGTAGGGGAAGACGGTGAAACGCATCAGGGAGTATTTGATATTCCAATGCTTACCGGAATTCCGGATTCAGTAATATATTCTCCGTCTAATTATGACGAACAGAGGATGTGCTTCAGAACCGCTATTTATGACAACGATGGGTTGGCGGTTGTACGTTATCCTAAAGGCAACGAGAGTTTTGGTTTGACTGACAGCAGATATAACACAGATACATTTTGTCATATCAGTTTTGACAGCAATTGTCTTGTTATTACATTCGGAAGATTGTTTGAACGCATTCTGGAAATAAGTCAGACAGGGGAGT
>JBJEQL010000207.1:0-11480 GCA_051881735.1 Oscillospiraceae bacterium | reverse complement strand
CCTCGGCAGTCTGATATTTAAGCTTGTTGGTCTTACCCGTGATAGTCACCTCCTTGAAATAAAAAAGCAGGGGAATAACGTTCCGCCTGCTGTAATACCCTCGCCGGGTCACATGAAACAGAGGTGCGCGAGGTTTTATTCATTGATAAGCAAAGAAGGACCGCCTGCCCGATATTTCAAAGCGAGGCGGTGTCGCTTATTTATTCTTTGCTAGTCTATATTTTACTACATACGACCCGAACAAATCAGCTGCTTTTCAGAAAACGTCTGTAAGTCATACGCAGACTATCGGGGGAAGAGCCTATCTCCTTTGCAATGCAGGGCCAGCTTTTCAACTCAATATGCCGCTTGTACATTATCTGACGGATAAGGCTGTCATCGACTGTCATTATGTATTTGGTGATCTCTGCTTCCTGCGTTCGGATCTCAGCCTGCTTTTCTGCAATTATGCGCCGTATCTGTTCACGCTTTTCCACAAGCTGAAGAACAGGATCCGATGTTCCGCTGCCGTGAGAACCCGAACTGTCATAGCGTACAGCCTTGATCTCGGATAGTTCATTGAGCTTGCTCTCCCACATATCGATCTCCTTGCGCAGAAAATACACCTGCTGCAGTTCTTTTTCTGTCATTCTCTCCCTCCTTAGGTCGTGTCTAAAATTGTTACTGCTTGTCCATCTTTGCCCCGCAGTTGGGGCAGTACTTAGCGTTTGGCTCTTCAAGAAAATAGCATTCTTTGCAAGCCGAACAATGCCAATGTATAAGCGCGTCTTTCTTTTCTTTTACCCAATGCCCGTGACGAACAGGTGCAACGTCAGCTTCTATAACATCAAAATTCGTCTTTATCCATTCGATAACGTTTTTTAGTTCATACGAACCGTATCCGATATGCCATTTATTATCTGCTGTATCATAGTATTCTATTGAATAATAGGGTTTATCAGCATCACTATTAGCAACAATTTTGGGGTTTATTGCTTTGATCTTATCCATTATAATTCTCCTTTTCTTTCTCCAAAGCTGCAAAATTCATCGGGTGCAAAGTTATATCCGATAGGGTCGCCATTTCTATCTTTCAAGCGGAAACAAAATTTGTTCGGTGCTAAAAGTTTGCTTTCTTTGTACCACTTGCAATCCCTACACCTTATGACAGGCTGAACGTCGGCGGCAGGCTGATTATTAATATCGTCAATAAAGTCTGCGTATGCGTGTGACCAAGAAACGGGAGCAGTAGTTTCGTTCCACCTGTCGTGTATAATCTTTTTACAAGCTTTTATCAAAGCTTCACGCTCTATGTATTCAGCCATCGTCAAGCTCCTTTCTTCCTCCAACAGTTGGAGAACCCGATTTTATTTCTTTTATCCTTGCTTTCAAGGCTTCAAGCAGCGCATTCTGCACATCAGCTTTGCCTGCAAGTGCAGCAGCAACGTCAACATCACGGGTGCCCTGCGTTATCAGCCTATGGATAATGACCTTATCTTGCTGTCCCTGCCGGTGAAGTCGTTTGTTAGCCTGTTCGTAAAGCTCCAAAGACCAATTAAGCCCGAACCAGATTATGTGGTGACCGCCACGCTGTAAATTTAAACCGTACCCGGCAGAAGCAGGATGCGCAAGAAGTATGTCAATTTTTCCATCGTTCCAGTCCTGCTGATCTTTATCGGTGCGGAGCTGTCGGATCTCAAGATTCGATTTAGAAAACTTTTCTTTTATTCGAATTAGGTCATGCTGGAAATTGTAGAACAGCAAAGCGTGCTGTCCGTTCAAACCCTCGATCACTTCTGCGAGTACGTCCAACTTGCAGTCATGAACCTTAACGATCTGCTTGTCATCGGAATAGACCGCTCCGTTTGCGAACTGCATAAGCTTTCCTGAAAGAACAGCTGCCGTTCCTGCGTCAAGTGTATTTTCATCAACGTACAGAAGCATGTTTCTTTCAAATTCTGCGTACTGCTTCTTTGATTTTGCGTCAAGATGCACCGGCATATCAACTGTTATGCAGTCGGGAAGTGTGAGGTAATCGGACGCTTTCATGGAGATGCAGATATCGGAGATAGCTGTCTTTATTGCTTCCTCTGCGCCCGGTTTCATGGAATACGTTGTGAAATGACCGCCGTGAGTTTCGCACTCACAGTACTTAGTGCGGAAGTGGGTGATCCTCTGTCCTAAACGTGTGCCCTGGTCAATCAAGTACACCTGCGCCCATAAGTCAATCAAGCCGTTGCTTGCTGGTGTTCCCGTCAAGCCTACAAAACGCTTTATATGCTGCCGTACATAGCAAAGCGACTTGAACCGCTGCGCACTATGGCTTTTAAAACTGGAAAGCTCATCTACAACTACCATATCGAACCGCCACGCATTGCGGTCATACTCCACGAGCCACGGGACGTTTTCTCGGTTTATAACATAAATGTCCGCAGGGGTATTCAGCGCCCTTATCCTCTGTTGCGTGGTTCCGATAATTTTTGAGATGCGCAGGTGCTTTAAGTGATCCCACTTTTGAGCCTCGGTGCTCCATGTAGTTTCCGCAACCTTTTTCGGCGCAATGACAAGAACCTTGCCGACCTCAAAACGGTGATACATGAGTTCATTTATTGCTGTAAGCGTTATGACCGTTTTACCAAGTCCCATATCAAGCAGTAACCCAAGGCTCGGATCAGATATTATTCGGTCGATGCAGTATGATTGATATTTATGTGGGGTGAATTGCATCGTGATGCAGCTCCTCTCTGATTTTCTTTAAGAACGAGTCAACCTCCGCAGTTGAACTTAATACCACGATTCTCTGATTCATGCTGCGGAGCTCATTTATCCGAAGTTCCTGCAGCTTTGACAAAGTTCCTTTCGGGGACTTCAACTCTGCGAAGATAACTTTTCCGTTTGGCAGACATAGAATCCTATCCGGTACTCCACCGTACCCGGGCGAAACAAATTTATATGCCCTGCCCCCGATTGCTTTTATTCCGTCACGCAATTTTGTTTCAACTCTGTTTTCGGCGGCGCCCATTTCTTCATCACTCCTTTGAAACTTTCTCTCGCGCGCGTACGCGTATAACATATACGCGATTAGGCGTATTAGGCGCTATATATTCTCTCTATGCTCTCTATTTTTTCTTTTTATATATAATTTAAAGTTACAAAGTTACAAAATAAGCTTAAACCGCATATTTACGTCATTTTTTGCTGTAACTTTGCCTGTAACTTTCTGTAACTTTCGTAACTTTGTCTGTAACCTTGAAACCTCAAAGTTACAGTAAGTTACAATCAAAGTTACAAGCTTTTTGACCTAACAAAGCCTTTCTGAACACCGTATTCAGCACCTATCCTTATGGAGCTGTTCGACTTATCCCAGCCGGAAATTCGTTGAAGTATGCTGTTTATCTCTATGGAGTCTGAACGCTTCATAGTGCGCATATCTCCGCCAAAGCACTCGCACCATATCTCCGCAGCACAGATCTTACTCCTCGGAACCTTTTGGACTCCGTCCTTTTGAAAGTCCGCCTGCCAGTACATCTTGCGCTGTGCGATCGATCGCTTTTCCCAATCCGGAAGCACTTCGCGCTCTATGAATTCACGAATAACGCCCTCTTTGGAATTCTGTTCAGAATGTTCCTCCTGCGTTGTTTCAGCGATTTTGAGCGCATTACCTGTAAGATATAGCGGCTCGCCTAGACACCACGCTACAAGAGCTTCAGCCCATATCTGCGGCACTTCCTGCGGAAGATCATTGAATACACTTTTTGTAGGCCCGTTCAGACCACAGTCAATAGGCCAGAAGCGGCGGTTTCCCGTTTTATCGCGCAGGAATTCTGTTTCATTGGTCGTTCCGAAGAACACACAGCGCCTGGGATATACAGATGTCCTTCGGCCATACGGCTCACGGAATATGTCTTCGACCTTTGAGAGAAACTGCTTAACCGCATTGGTTTCTGCACGGTTAAGTCCATTCAGCTCTCCGACTTCGTTTATCCAAACGCCCTGGAGCATTTCGCAGGCTTCCTTGCCTTCGAAGGTCGACAAACTGTCGGAGAACCAGCGTCCGCCAAGCAGACGAAGCAAGGTGCTTTTTCCTATGCCCTGCGGCCCTGCAAGTATAGGCATTGTGTCATATTTTACTCCCGGGGTCATTACACGGGCAACAGCAGCGGTAATTGATTTTCGCGTTGCTGCTCTTGTGTACTCGTTATCGTTCGCACCGAGGTAGTCGATGAATAGCGTGTCCAACCGATGAACACCGTCCCATTCGGGCAGCGAGTTCAGATAGTCCTTGACAGCGTTGTATGAGTGTTTGTGACAAGACAACGAGAAAGCGTCAAGAATGCGCTTTTCGCCGGTTATGCGGTACACCTTTTCAAGATAATGCCGTAACCCTGCATCATCGTTGTCAGTCCATATACGGGGTTCTTGGGTGCTATCCCATGGAAGATCACAAAGAGCATAAACTCTGTTGCTGAATTCTTCATATACGATCCTGTTTTTCAGCAAAGGGTCGTTTTCGAGTATAATAAGTACATTGTCAGTAGTTTTTGCAGCTCCGCCCGTTGTCGTTGATACTTCAAGCAGAGATATCCAGTTCTTGATCTCTCCCGAGGGGGCAGCACCGAAAGATTCAACCGCCTGTTGATACCGCTCCGTATTGAGCAGAGCGGCAACAGCCTTATCGGCGGAAGCAAAACGGCACATTTCAACGTAAGACGGCAGCTTATTTGTCGGGGTATCGGGCTTTGCATCGTCGTCCATACTGCCAAACTTGTGCAGTCTTACAAGGTCAAATGCGTTGCAGAGCTTTCCGCCTGCAGGATCCGTTGCGTGATGTGAGTAAAGGAACTGACCATCGTTATACACAACAGCACCGCCTGTTGTGGATCCGCCGGAATAGGTGAATCGTCCGTCTGTTCCGCATGGCGTATATACGTCAGGGATTATCTCATAGATAACACGGTAAATGTCGTAAGTCTTGCAGAAAGCACCGACTATGCCGTTTTTCTCCGTTGGATCTGCTTGCTTTGCTCCTCTGGGGATCTTGGGAGCAGTAACTCCCTTCCATTCCGATACATTATGCCAATCGGAATAAAGAGCAAGCGTGCCGTCAACATCTATAAAAGGCTTGTCTGCACAATCGAATATGTAGCTGCCGTCTGAGGAGCAGGACGGCCAATACATAAGCCGTGACGCTTCAAAGGTTGTCGGGTCGCACATTTCCATTCCGATGAATTCAGCCAGCTTTCGGGCAAGCGGTTCATATTCATCAGCGGAGCAGGTGCGATTGAGAGGGATGATAACACGCAGACGGGGCGCAGCTTCGCAATGCTTGCGAGTGCTGTAAACGCAATATCCGAAACTTTGATCGCTTATCCTTCTTAGAATAGAATTTGTCATTCCGGGCTGAATGTTGTCGAGGTCGAGTGTTACAAGGTCACGTCCGCTAACCGCATCAGCCTTGCGGCGGTTGCCGTTGAGCGTACCGCCCACGAAGCCGCCGACGTCCTTCAGTTCGTCCTGCTTGGACTTAGGCAACGTGAGGTATTCTGCGAGAGTTTCCGTGCTTCTGCTTGGTGTGCGGAGCTTTTCGCAAAGCTCAGACCACATTGTTTTTTGTGGGATCCAGTTTGTTGTTTTTCGGCTGGAGCCTATTGTTATATTTAAAGGTTTATCACAATTCAACAAATCACTTCCTTAAAATTTGTTAATTATGTGTATTGATTTTTGCAACGGTGCCTGATATGTTATGCACAACATCGAAAAAGAAAATCGATGACTAAATAAGAAAGGAGAAAATGCATTATGTTAGATGACATTTATGATGCCTTTGGGTATGCATTTGTCGATGACGACGGAAACCCAATCGATTTGGACTCTGATGAGTACGCTTGTAAATACCGTGATAATTTTAGCGGTAAATGCTTGTCTGACCTTAATGGCAGCGAGGTTTGCGCCGGTCAAAGTCCATTTTGTTGTGGGTACTATGAAGAAGATGAATAATTTTATTCCTTCTTGTAATAGTCGCCGACAAATCCGTCAGCATTGAGTATCAACCCCGGCGCCCAGGGTATAGGCTGCCGCATAAGACCGCAAGCTGTTTCAAGGTCTGCTTTATCCGCAGGACAATCAATAACAGCTTCATCGTGAATGTGCATAACGGTTTTATATCCTGCTTTATCAAGCCGTTCAAGTGTGACCGCAAGGCAGTCACGGGCAATGGCTTGAACTACATTCTCGGTCAGCTTTCCGCCGTATGTTGAAAGCTGACCCCATTTTTTTGAATTGCCGTCCTGCCCCATATAATGGACGGCAGGTTTTCCAAAAGCATTTTCAAGTATAGCCGGAAGCGGATAGAACATTTTTCTTCCGCTTGGCAGGGTGATCGTCATAAAACGAAGATCTGAAACGGGGTCGAATTCGTAACGGAATGTAAGGCATTTCACCACGTTCGGGCGAAAGTTCTTAACGGTATCAAGTGCCGCCTGCTCCATTGCATACCAAAGGTCCTTTATTCTCGGATTTGCTTCACGCCATGCGGAAACAATTTCGGGAAGTTCATCCTCGGATAATCCCATTGAAAGAGCGCCCATACTGATCAGCGCGCCAACAGAACCTTGATAACCGAGGGCCAGCTCGGCAACCTTGCCCTTTGCTCTCAGCGCATATTCGGGATTTCCTTTTTTGATGCGTTCAATCGGAACGTGAAACATTTGTGAAGCGGATGCCTCGTATATCTTTCCGTGTGTTGCAAATACTTCCTGCCGCCAGCTTTCACCGGCAAGCCAGGCTATAACTCGTGCCTCAATGGCAGAGAAGTCAGCTACAACGAACTTGTTTCCTTCTGACGGAATAAACGCTGTACGGATAAGCTGTGATAGTGTATCGGGAACGCTGCCGTAAGTAAACTGCAGCATGAAAACGTCATTGCTTTTGGTGAGCTCTCTGGCAAACGAAAGGTTTTCTATATATGTCCTCGGAAGATTCTGCACCTGGATCAGTCTGCCCGCCCATCTTCCTGTGCGGTTTGCGCCGTAGAACTGAATGAGTCCTCTGGCTCTGCCATCGCTGCATACAGCGTTTTCCATAGCGGTATATTTTTTCACGGAAGATTTTGAGAGCTCCTGCCGAAGCTGCAGCACTCGTTTCACATTTTCCTGCGGAATATCTTTTCCGAGCATATCTGCAACGGACGCTTTGCTGAGGTTTTCAATTTCGGAATCAGTTTCATCTTCAAGCCATTTTTTCAGCTGTGCAACCGATTTAGGGTTGTCAAGTCCGGTAATGGACATGGCTTCTTCCATAAGCTCGGCTGTGATCGCTTCGGAACAGTTTATTGCGCCGTTTACGAGTTCGAGATCGAGCCGTACTCCGTAAGCATTGATACGATGATCGAGTTCCCATTGATGCTGTACATCCTCGGAAACGGGGAACGCAGACAGCATATTTTCAACAGACATTTCGGTCACAACGTCCTGCACGCAGTATGTTTTAAACATATCCCATTTTTCGGGCGCATGACGAGGCAGGTTTCTTGTTCTGTTGCCGTTTGCGGATGACGGCTTGCAGGGTTTGCAGAAATAGTTTATAAGTGCCTTGCCTATTCCCATTTTCTTCTTATCCTGCGGAAGGCCTAAAGCATCACCGACAGCGGCAAGACCACCCGGAAAACCGCAGTAAAGTCCGTGCAGCATTGTACAGCGCCATTTGGAAAGCCAAAGCATTTGTGAAAGCTCTGTAAGATAAAAATACTTTGAAAGGCAATACCATTCAAACGCTGCGTTGTAGGCATGTAAAATACATTCCTGCGAGAACATCAGCTCTCTTACTTCATTGGGAATACTTTCTCCCTGCGCAAGGTCGATGATCTGAACGGGAGCGCTGTCAATGCTATATGCGAACAACAGTATTTCGAAATCATCGGACTGCACGTATTTGTACAGTCCGGATTTCTTTATATCAACGCTTGAATAGGTTTCTATATCAATCGAGATATGGTGTAACATTTATCCACCTCAAAAAGGTATATTAGAGTTGTCTACGCTCTGAAAAGGATCAAATCCCTGAGGATAAGCAACGTTATTCTGCACCTGAGTTGGGTAAGCCTGCTGAACAGGCTGAGCATAGTTCTGCGGTGCCCAGTTCTGCGGAGCCGTCGGCTGTGCCTGCGGAGCGTATGCCTGATACTGCGGAGCCGCAGTCTGCGGAGTTGGGTTGAACATCTGATACTGCTGCTGCGGAGCTGCGCCCATCGGAGTTCCGAAGGCTTACGCTGCTGAAACTCTTCCGCCGAGAGGTTCGCCGTCCTCAATCTTCTGTACTGCCTGGAGTCCAATTCCTACGCCTCTCTTACCGTTGGAGTTATAGGGGAAGAAGTTAACGCATACACGAGCATAGCAGCCGCTGTAAACGTCCGTCTGATTTATAATAGGGTTGAGGTTCAAGTCAACGACCTGCGGAGCCTGCTTGCTTGATGCAGTGAACACCCAATGTCCTCTGCATTCCTCGCCGAATGGTTCTCCGTTGGGGCGAACACCGTCACCGTCATGAACAGCAGTTGCTACAACGGGCGGCATTACGCCGTTCCAGCACTTAGAAACGCCCTGCTGCTTTGCGGCTGTGATTGCAGCGTCCATGCGCTGTTTTGTTGCAATATCGGATTTAGGGACAAGGACCGTTACAGAGTATTTGGCTTCCTGCTTGGGGTCATTCGTATAGGGTTCAAAAAGGTGAGTGAATGAGAGTCTTGCGCGGTCGGTTGTTACTGTTGTTTCTGTGATTGCCATGTTAATTTCCTCCAAACATTTCTTTTACATCGGGTTTATATGGTTTTCTTTTGTCATCTGCAGGTGCAAGTGTAGGCTTGCCCTGCGGTTTTACTATTTTGTCGCCGATAAGCTCTTCAAGCTTTTTCTTTGTAACAAGCTTTTCAAGATCGGTAATGCCAATAGGTTTGCGTTCGTAGAGCAGAGCCTCGTCATAACCGTTTGCTTTAAGCACTTCAAAAGCGCTGTCAACATCGGATATCTTGCGGTTGCTTCTGCCTTCAACAGCTTTCCAGCCCGAAATATCGGTTCCCGAGAGGATAGCGTTAAGTGCATATTCTTCAAGGTCGGTTACCCAGTTCTTTAGGGTCTGAGCTTTTATGAGTGCTTCGCCAATTTCGGAATCGGAAAGCAGTTCTTTAGGCATTTTTGCTGTATCTTCAAGTGAGAAGAAGTTTTCGGCTCTTGCTCTGCAGGTCGCTTTTGCCTTACAAAAACGGCACCAGTCACCGCATTTAAAATCACCGTCGCCATTGTAGGCAAGCTCTGCTATCGGTTTAACGCTTTCGCCCCATGCAGCGAGGTCATTTGCGGAGATCTCCCAGGATGAAGACCCTTCTTCGGTTCGGGGCTGTACGATATGAAGAAATACATTTTCGATACCATAAAGAAAACTGTATTCTGAAATAGCACCGAGCGCATAAAGCTTGAGCTGCGGATTGTTTTCGGCGCTTACCGGAACGCCCTTGCCGTATTTGAAGTCGATGATGTGCAGATCGTTTCTGCATATCAGAACGCAGTCGCTTGTTCCGAAACCGTCTTTTGCTATGTGAGAATAATTGAGCTGTTTTTCAATAACAACATACGGCTTGGTTTTATCATATTTGTGAGCGAGTGACAGCACAAAATCAAGGTATTCATCGGTGTGACCGTCCATTTCTGCGGTGTATAAGGGATTTGCTTTTATTACATCGAGAGCCTTTGTGTATTTGGATTTAGGCATTACCTCGAACTTCTTGCGAAGCTTAAGCTCCGCAAGTTCGTGTGCGAGGGTTCCTTCTGCAGCGTAATCGCTCGGAGTATCGGGCATATTCTCCGTAAGTCTAACGGACGGAGGGCAGTTGAGCCACCGCTTTGCAGCCGAAGCGGATAAAAGAGCGTGTGTTTCAGGCATTATATTTTACCTCCCAAAGCTCTTATTCCGTTCGCAAAGTCGGGGTACAGCGCTTCGGGAAGCTGCTGTATGCTCTGAACGGGCTGAACATTTCCTGCACCGTCGGTATATGTAAACGAGTGCAGAAGGTTAAGAAGTTCTGCCTGTCTGCCGGCTTCGCAAATCGGTCTGCTTGCGAGTGCAAGCTCGTCCATTGTATATTTGCGTGCAGCTGTCGGGGGAGTGGTCGGAAGCTGAGGTGTGGCAGTCGGTACGGGCTGTGACTGCGGAGCGGTGGGAACTGTTGCGCTCGGTGCGGCTGTCGGTATAGCGGATGTGCTCATCGGTGGAGCAGCAGGAGATGCAACGGGTGCCGCGTAAGTTACAGGAATAGCGTTCGTAGGCTGTGTAGCCTGCATCGGCTGTACTGCAGGTGTAGGCCGTGTGGGGGTGGTGCTGAGAAGTTTTGCGATTTCGATAGCCTGCTCGGGGGATACTTCAATTGTCATTTTTAACATAGTTAATTACCTCTTTCTGTTTATTTTATGTATTGCTTTTTCAAGCGAATTACCTGGGATAATGTCGAGGGTATCGGACAGCGTAAGTCCGAATATCTCTTCCTGCATTTCTTCGGAGAAATAGTCATTTAGCCAAGCTTTGAATGACTCTATCTTATCATCGGGGGCGTAAGTAAGTATTAACGCCATGCTCTCGATCCTCTGCGTTTTCTTTCCGTCACGGGCAACGGTGCAGAGGTTGAACCACATCTGCTGACTGCCGTGTGTGAAATTTACTTCACAGTTGGGGAGCAGGACAAAGAACAACTTTTTTGCAAAGCGATATACTGTAGATGCCTCAAAAGTAAACTCTTTCAATCGGCATCCTCCTCTGCTTCATCATCGTCCGAAAGAACAGCACGGTTATCTGCGAACTTGATCATTTCGGAAGCGAGGTATGTAAGGCTGTGTCCTGTTGCTTTCTCCCAGTCTATAAGGAGTTCATAGGCTTCTTCCGTGAGCCTTACAATACACGATTTATTGTGCTTTCTTGCCTTTGACGGGCGATGAAAAACAAGTTTATCACTATTCATACTTGACAAATCCTTTCTTATGCCTTATAATAAGGCTGTGTAATATTGTTTTGAGCCTGTTTCGGTTGCCGCCGATAGGGCTCTTTTTTTTGTGCAACGGTCCGCAGGACAGCCTCTCGGCTCACCCGTATCGAGCAAGTAGTGGCAGCCTCTTTCGCCTTTCGTATAGTTGCCGCTATATGTCCGATAGTGTCCGCAGCCTTTACAGCTTGTCCTGCTCATGATCCGATATCCTTTCTGCGTCTGAATATCCGCCTTATCGCTGCCTTGATCTGCCGCCATTCTTTTTCTGTGAAGCAAAGCTTGGTGTTTGCCGCACATTGCATAATAAGCAGATAGACGATTATTACGACTATGCCGCACATTGCAATTTTATACATTCTTAGCCGCCTCCTCGGTTCTCTTCTTGATGATGCGGAATAAAGCTTCCGCACAAGCTTCTGCGGACGGCTTGCCGTAGATCTCGATGCGTCTGCCGTCCTGGGCGTATGTAACCGTG